>JAWCKV010000021.1:0-16463 GCA_038851565.1 Hadarchaeales archaeon (SeqCode)
GGAGGCTCTCCCAAGCAAGATGGGCAATTTTCAGTCCGCCACTCCCCACCGATCTCTTACATTACAACTGTTGCTACGATTATTAAAAGGCTAACACCGGCCCGGTGACTCAAGTTCGTGGATCCTCTCCTCTATTGTGCGGGAAACGTCGCTCCCCCGAACCACCGGCGTGCTCGTGCTCAGGGCTGAGATCCTCGAGGCGAGCTCGTGATCCCCTATTGTGTCATTGACCCACCTGTAAAGGTCCCCGCGCTCGAGGTGCTCTTTAACAGAGCGCTCAGGCGCCATCCTCAGCACGTCCGACAGCTCCCGAAGGCTGTGGGCGGAGAGGTTCACGTACCTTCCCCCCTCGAAGAAGTGAAACGCCATATCCGGCGGCACCGGCCTGAGCAGCCTGAGCGATGCTCCGGCAGAGCCCAGAGCCTCTGAGACCCTCAGATAAAAATCAGAAAGGATTCTCATGTAGACCCAGAAGGCCTCGGACGGGAACTGCTGGCTGAAGTATCCGTGGACGAGCCCCGACGGTCCCGGCGTGGCGAACATGTAGTATATGAGGTCGCTCGTCTGAAGCAGCCTCCATGTCCTCAAAAGCTCCGCGTCTCCGGTCGACCTCACCCAGCGCTCCAGCGCCTTCAGGTGATTGAAGGCCGTCCTCTGCATGTCGTTGCCAAGCCACGCGTTGGTGCTTCGCTCTGCATCTGCCCAGGAGATCGTGTTGAAGTCATGAACATCTATCTCCCCGACGGGATCGTGCCTGACGATCTCCGACGGGAGCGAGAAGCTCAGGTTGTCGTGCTTCAGGACCTCGCCGGGAAGCCAGCGAAGGAACTCGTGTATCCCGGTCTCCGGCCACTGGTGCTCGCCCATCGTCTCGTAGTCCATGAAGATGTTGATGCATGTTCCGGGAGTACAGGCAAGCCAGTACGAGTATCTCTCCGCGGTCAGGGGCCAGCCCTCCCAGTCCCTGTTTGAAAACCTGAACGCTATGTCGTCGGAGAGCCTGTAGTTCCTCAGCAGGACCTTTATGTCGGCAGAGCTAGCGCGGTAGACGAAGTTCGGGGACCTCCATCCCAGGATCCTATCCGCGCCCTCCGTGAATATTCCCCTGAACCCAAGCGCCGCTATCGTCCTCGCTATGGAATTGTTGTATATGAACTCAGTGTTCTCGAAAACTGTGGGCTTGTATCTGAAAAGCTCCTCTATCCTCCGCCTGTGCATGTGCACCTGTTCGATGAACTCCGTTCTGTCCGAGGAGAATATGCTGGAGAGGGAGTGGTAGTAGGTCTGGCAGAGGAACTCCGCGCAGCCCGTGCGCGCGACCTCCCTGAACAGGTCTAGGAGTTCCGGATGCCAGCGCTCGCACTGCTCGAGAAATGTCCCTGAGAGGCTGAAGGCGACCTTGAACTTCTTCCTCTCACCTCTGTACCTCTCCAGGTTCTCCAGGATTATCTGGGTCGCGGGCATGTAGCATTTTCTGACCACCCTCAAAAAGATCTCTCTGTTCAACCTGCTGTCGAAATAAACGTCAAAGAGCTCGGATGCCCTCCTGCCAGCTGCCATTTCATCCCTGAACCTCCTGTTAAGCCTGAATGGCTGGTGAACCTCAAATGCAAGACAAATCTCAGCCATGGACACCACAAAGCTTTTTCTCGAACTCCGGCCTTCTCCCAAGTATGTCCTCCGAATAGGCCCTCAGCACCTCCGCAACGCTCCATGCCTGGGAGATGCAGCCGCGCGGATGGTGTGGCTCATCCCCGTCAAATATCTCGGAGATGGTCCCCAGACCCGCCTCCCGAAGGTGCGGTCCGGCGAGATAATCAATAAGCCTGGCCGCCTCCTCCCTGTCTCCTCCGGTGCGCACGAAGGCCGTGATGAACGGACCCATGAGCCAGGACCATACCGTTCCCTGGTGATACGCCAGATCCCGCTCCTCCTGGTTTCCTGCGCACCTCCCCCTGTAGCCCTCCTCCCCCTGAGCAAGGCTCCTCAGCCCGACCCTGGTGAGCAGCCTTCGCCTAACAGCCTCCACCACATGCCTTGCGGCCTCACCGCGGATCACCGGAAATGGCATGCTGACCGCGAATATCTGGTTCGGCCTCATCCTCCTGTCCGGCTCGACTGAAACAACATCATACAGACAACCGCCTTCCGGATTCCAGAAGGCCCTGAGAAAGTTTTCCTCCACCTCATCGGCCACGCCGGCATGCGGGAACTCCTCCCCTGCTGCCCTTCCTATTCCCTCCATGCTTCTCAGAGCGTTGTACCACATCGCGTTTATCTCCACTGCCTTTCCCCTGCGGGGGGTGACCTCCGCCCCCCTCACGACCGCATCCATCCAGGTCCTCTTATCGCTCACCAGAAGTCCATCCTGGTCCACCCGCACCCCCTCGTGCTTTCCCCTCACGATCGCATCGACCATCCCAACCAGGAACCCCCACATCCGCCTCGCGAACTCAACATCATAGGTGTAGCACAGGTACCGCTGAAATGCGTAGATGTACAGGAGCGAAATGTCGATCGGGCCGTACTCGGCGTTCTTGTCTTCAAACCAGTTCGGAAGCAGTCCATCCCTGGCCCGCGCCGCCATATCTAACAATATCCTCCTCGCATCCGCATACCTGCGCGTGATCAGCGTGAGTCCGGGAAGGCTGAGAAGCGTGTCCCGCCCCCAGCAGCCGAACCAGTGATACCCTGCGATGACCCTGCCGTCTGCCAGGAAGGAATCAGAGGCTCGCACGAGCTCATCCACGCCGTGGAGCCCGCACTCCTCCACCAGCTCTCTCAGCCTGGCCTCCTCCCGCGCCAGCAGGGCGGCGGAGCCAAAGACAAGTTTTGGAGCGATCTCCTCGTAGACCGAGCGGGCATCCCTCCCGCCCACCGCGAGAAGACTGAACACGGCTGAAGACCTGAAGGCGGACTCAAAATATCCGGGGCAGTACCCCGCATCCAGAAAATCATAGCCACGCTCCCTGTCCTCCCTGTAGAGGATGTTCCTGTACCACCTCCTCTCCTCCGGGAGGCTCGATCTCACGTACTCCATGTCAGGACATCCCACCACCAGAATCGGGTTTTCCCCCGCGATGACCTCCACGCTCCTCGGCATCTCCCACTGGCGGAACTCCGCCCTTCCCTCGCCGAGCAGCGAGTGGATGTCCCTGCAGCTGACGAGCGGCCTGAGGACAAGCTTCAGCCTCAGCCCCCGGGGGTTGTCCACCTCATACCTCACCACGGTCGCGTTTCTCCCGCGTACCATGAAGACGGTCTTTCTGACCCCCACGCCCCCGCATTCGTAGTGGAAGGTCGGAAACGGCGATGTTGAGAACCTGACAAGGTTTCTGTATCCCTCGGGATGTATCACCGAGGGGTACTCCGCTGAGGAGAGCGGGAAGGAGACCTCTCCGGAGATCTCCTCGTGAACCTGCGGCAGGATCACCTTTCTCCCGAAGGGAGGATCCGAAAGGGGAGCGATGAGAAGGCCGTGATACCTCCTCGTGTTTATCCCCGCGACCGTGGATGAAGCGTACCCTCCAAGGCCGTTTGTGACTACCCACTCCCTTGAGAGCATCTCATCGAGGCCTCTGAAAGGGCCCAATTCCACCAGATCACCCTCAACCTGAGTCCGCAATGGTCTGATAGTAAACGTGCAGGGTTTTTTCAACGACCTTGTCGAGCGCGAACTCCTCGAGAACCCTGTTTCTGGCGTTCTTGCCGAGGCGCCTTCTGAGCTTTTCGTCCTTCAGGAGTTCGAGGACGAAGTTGGCGATGTCGTTTGGATCATCCGGGTTTATGTGGGAGCCACACCTATTCGGTCCCGAGGGTATGACCTGCTCCCTGAAGCCAGAGACGCCCCTTGCGCCGACCACAACGGGCTTGCCCATGCTCATGGCCTCCGTGCACACTATCCCGAACGGCTCGTACTTGGAGGGGAAAACCGCCAGGTCACAGGCCGCGTAGTACATTATGCGCTCCTCCTCGGGAACGTATTTGAACGCGCATATCACGCTGTCCTTTATTCCGAGCTGGGAGATGAGTTCTCTCAGAAATCCCTCCTGATCGCCCTTCCCGAGGAGCACCAGCTTGGCGTTGGGAACCTCCTTCAACACGGCCGGCATCGCCCTCACAAGCGTGTCGGCTCCCTTCACCCACGTCAGCCTTCCAACGAAGAGGATCATCGGATTGTTTCCGACCCCTATGCTCCGCCTGAACTCATCTATCTTCTCGGGGGGTATTCTATCAGGATCGTACTTTTTCTCATCCACCCCATTGTACACCACCCTTATCTTTCCCTCATCGTATCCCAGTGAGATGAGCTGGTCGCGCATCGCATAGCTCACGGTCACTATTGTCTCGGCCGTCCTGCCCCCGGCCCTCTCCAGCCCCTTTATCGAGGGAGAGCCGTCCCCCACCCTTCCCTCCTCAACCGAGTGAAGATGAAAGACCAGCGGCTTCCCCATGGCCTTCTTGCAAGTTATGCCGGCCACGGAGGAGAGCCAGTCGTGGGCCACCACAAGGTCGAAGTTTCTCCTCTCGGCCTCCACCAGAAGGTTGACGGCCTTCGTGGTTGAGAGTATGTTGTAGAGCAGGACGCCGGAGAAATACCTCTGGGAGCTCAAAGGCCAGCGCTTGACCTCATCAGGCATGAGCACAGAGAGGAGCTCCGTGACATCAACTGTGATGGGCCTGTGAACCTCAACCCCATCTATCACCTCCTTGGTCGGCGTGCCCTCAACCTTGTTTGCGAACACGGTGACTCCGTGGCCCAGCTTCACGAAGCGCCTTGTCATCTCGTAGGCATACGTGCCCAGCCCCCCCACGAAAAACGGAGGGTATTCAAACGAGAGATAGAGCAAGTTCATCCCATCACTCCCTTTCTACTGATGGGGGATTGTTTAAATTTCTTTGGTTGAGATGAAGCGCAGAAAAATCTAAATGGAGGTCGTGCCCCCCACAAGCGCCGCGCGCAGACTAGAAGGATAAAACGACTCACGGCCCAAACTGGGTTCTGAGGGAGGCCGCCACGTCCTCAGGCATCACCTCTATCACAGGCTCCAGGTGAAGCCTTTCCATGAAGCCGCAGTCACTTATGTGAAACGGGGCAGGAGCCGGCCTGCTTATCACCCTCACGTTCAACCAGTAAAAATCCGAAATGCTCTCATCGAATGGTCCTGAGAAGGTAGTGAAGTTCATGCTCCTGACGCCCATCTCGTGGTATCCCCTGAGAACTCTGGAAAGGCCATCGCACAGGTCGTGCAGGTCGCCTCCGACCTGAGCAAGCGATGACGAACCCTCCACTATGCCCATCACCTCCCGGCTTGCCCGGGGCGCATAGCTGGCCAGCCAGTGCACCCTTCCGGTTCTTCCTATGTACCTCTCACCCCCCTTCATCTCGGCCTCCACGAGATCTGCCCAGTAGTTCGAGCCGTGCCTCCCGTGGTACTCCCTGCTCCTCTCCATCAGCTCCTCGAGATGGGGGGTGGGAAGGGGCTCCGCGAGGATCTGAACGTGGGGATGTATTATGCTGGA
Organism: Hadarchaeales archaeon (SeqCode); assembly: GCA_038851565.1. Taxonomy (GTDB): domain Archaea; phylum Hadarchaeota; class Hadarchaeia; order Hadarchaeales; family Hadarchaeaceae; genus JAWCKV01. The sequence continues at coordinate 5,524 of JAWCKV010000021.1, forward strand.
TGCCGCAGGCTGCATGTAATTCCAGCTTATGTGCCAGAACCTCCGGGACGGATCTAACCTTGAGACGGACGTGAAGTACTGAACACAGGCGGAGAAACAGTCGGCCATCATGTCAGCTGGGAACTCATGAAGCGAGAGGTAATGATCCTCCGAAAACACGCCGACAGCATGAAAAGCGCCGAACGGAAAGAGATTTGGAAAGACGATGGCCCTCCCCACCCTTATCCTCTCGCCGAGCTCGGCAGGAAGTTTTGGCGTCTTATCCTCGATGCACTGGGGGCAGAAAAAACAGTTCCTCCTGGATTCCTCCACTGTCCTCCTGAGCTCAGCGGATTCAGCTGGAGACTGCTTGGGCCTTTTTGTCCTCTCAATGTTTATCCTGCACCTCTCCCCGGTGAGCGGGTCGGTCCTTATCTCTATCAGCTGTTCTACCTCTGAGAATCCACAAAGCGGACTGCGGAACCTAGCTAGCTGGTGGGATTTGATGAAGCTTATGCCCCTGCGCATCCTCTCACGGTAGAAGTCTGGCACAGACGATTTTAATTTATCTGCTGGGGAGGATCTTCTCGGCCACGAGGTTGAGAACGACCTCAGCTATGTCGCAGCTGTACTCGTATACCCTGCGCAGGCTCTCGGCGATAAACCTCAGCATGACAGCATCTCCAAGCAATTTTCTGCCGTGTATCTGGTCCGCTATCGCTTTCTCCACTACAACCATTGATCCCTTTCCTTCTATAACGGCCTCGGCTAGCTCCGTGTCCTCCTTGAAAAGCGACTCCATGGCCTTCTCGAAGCATTTCAACGCTATATCTTTCATCTCCACAAATTTTGTCTGCAACTGAGGGTCAGCTCTACGCTCGATGTCCATTGCGTTTTTTGATATCAGCGCTGCGTGGTCGGCTATTCTCTCAACGCTTTTGACGATCAACCGGTATCCAAGACAGTCACGTGCGCTTCTCAGTCCTATATCGCACAGCACCGCCCTATCTTTTACAGCTGATTTCAGCTGTCTTATGACATACATGCTGAATCGGTCAACGTCGTCGTCTCTGTCCACGATGCTTTCCGCCAAGTTCTGATCCCTGTTGTTCATCAGGGACAGGGCATCTTCCAGCATCGATTTGGCGATGAGCGCCATCCTCCTTATCGCATCCTTCACGGGAAGTTCCGGGTAGCCCAGAACGACTTTCACGACTATTTCGTTCGGCAGGTCCATTATCACCTCGGTTCCGGCAAGCTTGGTTCTGGTGAAACTTTTTATGGTCTCCCGCTGCGCGGGAGAAATTCGGTCCCGGTCTGACAATATCCTGATCGTGTTGTAGCCCACAAGATAGAGCGACACCAGCTTTCTCGCTATCCTGTTTGGATCCTCATCGGGGGAAATATTCAGGACGGCCTCCTCCTTTTTAAATCGATCCGTGACCGGTGCTGTGGTTATCAGAAGGGACATGTCGTCCTGTACGCTTACGCTCACCGCGTCTCCGGCACGGAGTTTCATCTCGGAAACCCACCACTTTGGGAGCGAGACTATGTACGTCGATTTTCCGGTGAGCTGTATCTTTCTGTTTTCTTTTTTCCCTACCATTCGATCATCTATATAGTTTATTTTTAAATATATAAAATATTTGGCAAATCTATATAAAAAAATATATCCAAGCCCGAAATGGAGGAAAAAATGAAAGTGACGCTGGTAATTGCGGTGGCCCTAGTTGTCCTGGCAGTTGCAGTTGGAGGCGCGATAATCATTGTCAGCGAAACCGGTGGAGGCGGGACGGGGGTAGGGGTATCTGAAAATAACCAGGGACCTACGCAGTCAAGATCGATAAATGTGGCCGGATCCACGACAGTACTGCCGGTGGCTCAGATGTGTGCCGAGAGATGGATGGAGACACACCCAAATGACACGATCTCAGTTTCTGGAGGGGGGTCCGGCGTCGGCATAGCCTCTCTGATAGAGGGCAGGTGTGACATAGCAAACGCCTCCAGAGCTGTAAAGTCCAGCGAAAATGAACAGGCTGGAGGACGGATCGTGGAGCACAAAATTGCCTTAGACGCGATAGCTGTCGTGGTTCACCCAGACAACCCGGTAAACGAGCTTACGACTGAACAGATAAAGAAGATATACCTCGGCGAAATCACAAACTGGTCACAGGTTGGCGGGAGCAACATACCGATAGCCGTCTACACGAGAGAATCAACCTCAGGGACATATGAAACTTTTCACGAGCTGGTGATGAGGAAGGAGAACATAACGCCGAATGCCCTTACAACAACATCAAACGGGGAGATGCGGCAGAACGTCTCTACTAACCCGAACGCCATAGGATACGTTGGAATAGGATATATTTCCGGAGTTAAAGCTCTCAGGATCAACGGAGTTTCACCGTCGAGTCAGACCGTGCAGAACGGTACTTACCCCATACGCAGATACCTGTACATGTACACGCTGGGAGAACCGACTGGACTTGCCAAGGACTTTATAGATTTCGTGAAGGGACCGGAGGGTCAGCAGATTGTCCAAGAAAAGGGATTCGTGCCCCTCTCATAGTTCCGGCCGGAGAGGTCATTTTTTTAATTTTTTTACTGTGGGCTTGCGAAAAGCTATCTCCGGAAAGACGATCACGGGTCTTTTTGCAGCCTTGTCAATAATTTTCGTTTTCCTGATGTTCATATTCGTCTTCTCTCAATCGCTTCCGGTGTTATGGAATTTTGGAATTACCGGCTTCATCTTTAACCCCACTTGGCTACCAACGGCCGAACCGCCTTCATTCGGCATTCTTTCCATGATTTCCGGAACTCTTCTTGTTACCCTGCTCGCGATGTTGATCGCGCTCCCGCTCTCGCTCTTCGGAGCAATGTACATCTCTGAAATCGCACACCCGAAAATTAGGGATCTTCTGAAGACCACCATTGAGCTTCTCTCGGCCGTGCCATCCGTTGTTTACGGTTTCTTCGGCCTGATTGTGATCGTGCCATGGATACAGAGCACATTCGGCCTGCCGACTGGACAGACTGCGCTTACCGGTGGGATAGTCCTGGCGATGATGATACTTCCCACCATGCTGAGCATTACGGAGGACTCTTTGAGGGCGGTTCCGAATGAGTACAGGGAGGCCTCGCTTTCGCTCGGTGCCACCAAGTGGCAGACGATAAGGAGGGTTGTGATTCCAGCTGCTTCTTCCGGAATCGTGGCCGGAACCCTTCTAGGTCTGGGCAGGGCCATAGGTGAGACGATAGCCGTCATGATGGTCACCGGCGGGTCGGCCGTAATACCTACATCGATCTTCTCACCGGTTAGGACCATGCCGGCGACAATAGCATGGGAGATGGGCGAGGTTTCGTTTGGCTCGATGCATTACAGCGCGCTTTTCGGCATAGGTTTGGTCCTGTTTATCATAACCTTTACCATAAACTTCGCCGCCCACAGGATAATCTCGCGCAGGATAGGGGGGATGTGACGTGAAATCAGAGAAGCTGAGCCAGACCATGGCGTTCTGGACCGCCCGAATCTCAATAATCATCGTGCTGGCTTTCATAGGGCTGCTCCTGTTTTTCATAGTTGTAAACGGCGTGGAAGTCATGAGCTGGGAATTTCTCACCGAGTATCCGCGTGAGGGAATGACCAGAGGAGGGATATTTCCCGCGATCGTCGGCACGCTGTTGCTTGTTTCCCTATCCGTGGCAATTGCGCTTCCTCTGGGTTTGATGACCGCGCTTTATCTGGTCGAGTACGCAAAGAAGGGAAGGTTCGTCAACTTGGTCATAAGCGCAATCTACAATCTCAACGGAGTTCCGTCAATAGTCTTTGGGCTTTTCGGCCTGTTGTTCTTCGTAAAGTTCCTGGGATGGGGTGTCTCCCTCATCTCTGCGGCGTCCACGCTTGCGCTCATGATTCTCCCCACAATAATAATGAGTTCGGTCGAGGCCCTGAAGAGCGTCCCGGACTCATTTAGGGAGGGGAGCATGGCGCTCGGAGCGAGCAAGTGGAAGACAATATTCAAGGTCGTGCTGCCAGCGGCGTTTCCCGGAATAATCACCGGCACGATGCTCGGGGTAGGAAGGGCCGCCGGAGAAACTGCCCCAATACTCTTCACGGGCGCTGTTTTCTACACGAGAGGATTGCCAAGCTCCATATTTGCCCCGGTGATGGCGCTGCCCTATCATCTTTTCGCCCTTAACATGGAACATCCGGACATAGGGGCCGCAAGGCCAATGGCTTTCGGAACCGCACTAACCCTGTTGATTCTTGTGCTGGTGATGTACCTGGCGGCGTCACTCATAAGGCGCCATTACAGAAAGAGCAAGCTGTGGTAGAGATGAAGACCAAAATCAGAATAGAGGATCTCAACGTTTGGCTCGGTGGGAACAGGATACTGAAGAACATATCGATGAACATTTACGAGAAGAAAGTTACGGCCGTGATCGGGCCATCAGGTTGCGGAAAAACCACCCTGATCAGGACACTCAATCGTCTTGTTGAACTTTCAGATGGAGCAAAAATAACGGGCAAGGTGCTGCTAAACGGAAAGCCGATATACTCTCCCCAGGTAGACGTCAACGAACTCAGGCGAAGAATTGGAATGGTGTTCCAGAAACCCAACCCTTTCCCCATGTCGGTCTTCGAAAACGTGGCCTACGGACTCAAGATAAACCACAGGCTCGGCTCAGACGAGATCAGAAAAAGGGTGGAAGAGGCTCTGGAAAAGGCGGCCCTCTGGGACGAGGTGAAGGACAAGCTGAACTTTCCCGCCCTATCCCTGTCAGGGGGCCAGCAGCAGAGGCTCTGCCTCGCCAGGGCCCTCGTGGTGGAGCCGGAGGTGCTCCTCATGGACGAACCTTGTTCCGCTCTCGATCCCATAGCGACCATGAAGATAGAGGACCTTGTCCATGACCTGAAGAAGGACTACACCATAATCATAGTCACACACAACATGCAGCAGGCCGCAAGGGTTTCCGACTACACGGCCTTTTTATATCTGGGAGAACTCGTGGAATTCGGGGCTACTCAGGACATATTTGAGAACCCGAGGGACCCGAGAACACAATCGTACATAACGGGAAGATTTGGGTAGGAGGTGATAATACGAGAAAATCGCTTGCGGACGAGCTGAAAATCCTGGAAAAGGAGATCAACCGGATGGGGGATCTGGCAGCGGATGCAGTCACCAACGCCGTGAAATCGCTTGTGGACAGGGACATCAAGCTTGCTGAGAAGGTTATCAAGATGGACGATGAGATAGACAGACTCGAGCTGAAGACCGAACACGACTGTATGGTGACAATCGCACTGCAGCAGCCGATGGGGAACGATCTGAGAATGGTCGGAGCGTGCCTTAAGATAGTGACTGACCTTGAAAGGATAGGCGACCGCGCGGTGGACATAGCGAAGATAGTGAAGAGGATAGCAAAAAGGCCCCCGGTGAAGCCGCTGATAGACATCCCGCGGATGGCCGAGATTTCCGTGGGTATGATCCGCGGCTCCATGGAGGCATTCTCAAAAAGAGACGCCAAGCTGGCCAGGGAGATCGGGAAGAGAGACGACATGGTCGACAGCCTGTGCACGCAGGTCGGAAGGGAGCTGATGTACATCACCATAACGAGACCAACGCTGGCTAGCGACGCCGCAAACCTGATGTTCATCTCGTCCTTCATCGAAAGGATCGCTGACCACGCCACGAACATCGCAGAGCGCGTCATATACATGGTTGAGGGACGCCTCGTCAAAATAAACTGAGGAAACTCAAATTTACGGAAAATTATTTTATTACACCCAGTCTAATCACTCTGGGCTGGGGAGGGCCACATGATTGAACTGCTAATATACGGTGTGGGGATAGCTCTGTCATTCCTGATGGCGCTGGCGCTCGGGATGAACGACGCCTCTAATCCCACGGACTGCACGGTCGGCTCCGGTGCCCTGCCGATAAGGAAGGCCCTCATCATCTTCGCAATATTCTCCGCCGCCGGGGGCATCCTGATCGGCCCATTCGTCATGAAGACCGTGGACAGGGGGCTCATCCCCAGACAGCTGCTGAGCCTGGAGGCCGTGGCGGTCGGCAGCTTCACGGCGGTCCTTTCGGCCATCATATGGATAGTTTTCAGCACGTGGAAGGGCATGCCCGTCTCCACGACGCATTCCGTGGTAGGCGGGATACTCGGCTTCGGGTTGGTTTTCTGTCCCCCCATGATAAACTGGAGCGTCCTGACAACGGTGGTTGTGGCCTTCTTGGTCGCGCCCCTCTCGTCGCTGGCCTTGGCAGGCTGTATGTACAGGTTCTTCAGGTGGTACCTGTCGAGAACAGGGGGCAAGAGGGGCTATATCCTGCTCATATCCGCCTTCGCATTCATAATCAGCCTTATCGTCTCCCTCTCTGTGCTCGGGAGGCTGCTGATGGTGAACATCCAGATGACGCTCCTCCTGGGACTCGTGCTCTCGCTTGGAATATCGTCCCTGGCGGCGTGGGGCGTGAGGAGAGGGTCCAAAGAGGGTTTTAACCCGGTGAGATGCTTTTCGTACCTGCTCATAATCTCCCTCTGCTTCTCCGCGTTCTCATTCGGGGCGAACGACATGGCGAACTGCACGGGAGTTTTCATCACTCCCACCGAGAAGATCATAGGAGGGATGCCAACATCTGACGTCATGTTCCTCCTCTCCGTCCTAGGTGCAGCCGGAATAGCGATCGGCGGGCTGAAGTGGGGGCACAGGGTGGTGGCCACATCCGCTTACAGGGTGACGAAGCTGGATCCCGTGAGCGGGGCTGCGGCGGAGTACTCAAATGCCCTTGCCGTTTTCCTCTACACGGTTGTGCCAGCCTTCCTCTGGGGCTTCGGCATCCCGGTTTCCACAACCCACTCAAGCGTGGGCTCCATCATAGGGGTGGGGCTCGCCATGAGGGGGATAGGGGGCGTTGACAGGAAAACCGTTGGGAAGATCATCGGTTTCTGGATCCTGACGGTGCCCTGCGTAGCATTAATAAGCATGGGGCTCTTCTGGTTATTTAGCCATCTGGTGGTGATCGCATGAGCGCGAAGGGTCCTCTCGCGTGGATGGGCGAGGCCAGGGAGAAGAAGATCCTGGAGATATGCGCGGAGCACATGAAAAAGGTGGTCGACACGGTTGTCGGGTTGAGGACAACTCTGGAGGGATTTATCGACGGGGACAGAAAGAAGATGTCCTCGGGCTTCAAGACGGTGTTCGAGTCGGAGCGCGCCGCAGACGAGCTGAAGAGGAGGATACTGGAGGAGCTCAGCGTTGGCATATTCCACCCGATCCACAGGGACGAGATAATAAGGCTGACAATGACCGCCGACGAGGTCGCTGCCAACGCCAAGGCGGCTGCGCGAAAGCTGAACCTCATAGAGCGCAAAAAGGTCACTCCGAGGCTCGGCGAGATACTGAAGAAGTTCGCAAATGAGCTCATAAACGCGGCCGAGACCATGCAGAAGGCGTTCCTGTCGCTAGCGAAGGACCACAAGGAGGCCGTAGACCTCTCACACGAGGTAGAGAGGTATGAGGAGAAAGTGGACGATCTTAGAGCAGAGGAACTCACCCCCGAGCTCATGAAGTGGTACAAGAGGGTAAAGGAGATCGGGATATCCCTCGTGCTGAAGGAGATGACGGACAACATGGAAAATGTGGCGGACTTCTGCGAGGACGTGAGCGACATTATCCGAGTGATGGCGATAAGCCACGTGTGAGATCAGTTCTTGACGCTCCTCGCTGCCCTGCTGATCTGACCGCCCCTTCTCAGGAACTTCTCCGGGGACCACTTCGGGACCCTCACCACCACGCCCCTTCCGAAGAGTCCGCCGAAGTCCACTACATCGCCCGGCTTCTTTCCGGGTACCGGGATCACCCTGACCGATGTTGTCTTGTCATTGATCATCCCTACAGCGGCCTGATCTGCCATCAGCCCTGCGATCGTCCAGACATCTGTATCCCCGGGAACGCAGACCATGTCGAGGCCCACAGAACACACGCTGGTGAGAGCCTCCAGCTTCTCGATCGTCATGCAGCCTTCAGCCACCCGCCTGCTCATCCCCCCGTCCTCGGTAACGGGAATGAGCGCGCCGCTTAGGCCGCCGACGCGGGTGCAGGCCATCATGCCTCCCTTCTTTACGCTGTCAACCAGAAGCGCCACAGCGGCAGTCGTTCCGGGCGCCCCGCACCTTTCCACGCCCATCCTCTCCACGACCTCCGCAATGCTGTCGCCGGGGGCTGTGGTGGGAGCGATTGAGGCATCCACTATCCCGAACCTCACGCCCATCCTCCTCGCGATCTCCCTTCCGAGGAGTTCTCCAACCCTGGTCATCTTGAAGGCTGCGCGCTTTATCGCATCGCTCAGCTCATCAACGCTTCCGCTGCAGGCCTCAACTGCCGCCCTTATCACGCTTGGTCCGCTGATGGCCACGTTCACGACCGCCTCGCCCTCCTCAACTCCGTGAAACGCGCCAGCCATGAAGGGGTTGTCCCCGGGAGCGTTGCAGAAGACCGAAAGCCTCGCACAGCCGATGCCGTTCTCCCTCGCCGTTAACTCCGCAGTCTCCTTGACCTTCGACGCCATGATGTTCACGGCATCAAGATTTATCCCGGCCCTTGTGCTCGCCACGTTGACGCTCGAGCACAGCCTCTTCGTTCTCGACAGGGCCACGGGTATCGAGTCCATGAGAACGGAATCCGCGCCTGTAATTCCCTTCTCCACGAGGGCGCTGAACCCGCCTATCAGGTCCACGCCGGCCTTATGCGCTGCCCTCTCGAGGGCGAGGGCGATCCTCAGGGCATCCCTCCTCGTGGGAGAGGCGCCCAGGAGCAGGGCAGCTGGCGTGACGGAGATCCTCCTGTGGGTTACCAGAACGCCAAACTCACTCGACACCGAGTTGACAGCGCCGACGAAACCAGATGCAACCTCGCCTATCTTCCTCTCCATCCTCTCCGCAGTTCTCCCCCCATCCCCGGCGACGCAGTCCAGCAGGTTTATTCCAAGCGTTATCGCCCTGACATCGAGGCTCTCCACGTGGAGCATCCTGAAGGTCTCAAGTATCTCCTCGCTGGTGAACTTCAAGCGACCACCTAGACCCTGTGCATGGCCCTGAATATCTCCTCCCTCTGGACGACTACGCTCATTCCCAGCTTTTCCCCGGCAGAAGTCACGGCCCTCTTCAGCCCCTCAAAGCTGCTCTTCCCAAGGTCGCAGACTATCAGCATCACGAACTTGTCCCCGAGCCTAGATGACGTGAGATCCTCTATGTTTGCCCCCACACTGGCGATGGCGTTTGAGATGCCCGCCACTATTCCAATTCTGTCCGTCCCAACCGCGGTTATCACGACCCTCGTCATTATACCAAAAACTAATCCGCTAGAGCGTATATAGAAGCTACCCTTCACTCGAACTCTATGGTGGCCGGTGGCTTTCCCGTGAGATCGTAGAGCACGTGGGTCACCGAGGGAATCCTGTCACGTATCCTCCTCTCTATTCTCTTCAGCAGGTCCCATGGAAGCTCAACCGCATCTGCCCTCATGGCGTCGGAGGACTGCACGACCCTGATGACTATTATCTCCCCGTACTTCCTCCTCTTTCCCTCGGTGATCCCGGTTGCCCTGTCGTTAAGCAGGACCGCGAATGCCTGAAAGCACTTCACGTCCCGGGTCTCCTCTTCAACCACGCTCGTGGCCTCCCTAACTATCTCAACCCTTTCGGGAGTCACCTCGCCCAGAACCCTCACAGATAGGCCTGGCCCGGGGAAGGGCCTTCTCTCAGCAATCTCCGGCGGCAATCCCAGCGCCCTCGCCACCTCCCTGACCTGTGGCTTGTACAGGTCAAGGAGGGGCTCAATGACCCTGTATCCATATCGCTCCATCGGACGTATCCCTATCTGCTCCAGAACGTTATGCTGGGTCTTGACCCCACCCCTGGTCTCAACCACATCCGCCGCGATCGTCCCCTGAAGGAGACACCTGGCCCCGTACTCCCTCGCCACATCCGCGAAGGTCTCATAGAACGTCTCGCGGAAGGCCTTTCTCTTCTCCTCAGGGTCTGTCTTGCCCTTGAGAGCCGAAAAGAACCTCTCGCTGACCCTGTGGATCTTCAGATCTATTCCCTGCGCCTTCAGGGCCTTCTTCACCTGCTCCGGTTCCCCCTTCCTCATCAGCCCGTCATCAAGAAATACAACAGTGAGCTGCTTCCCTATCGCCCTGTGTCCGAGGACCGCCGTGACCATGCTGTCAACGCCTCCAGACGTTGCTGCCACGGCCCTGTCCCCGCCGACCTCCCTCCTGATATACTCGATCTTCTCGTCCACAAACGCACGGGGATCAAACTTCATCCAAATCCCATTATTATCCCGACACGACGCTTAAAAAACCTGTTTGAGTTATGAGCCGCCCACGATGGGGTATTTAAGTCCCGGAGGATATGTTTAGAAAAAGCCGGGGGACGCTCTTGGCGGGGAAAAGGGCTAGAGGGCTGAATTTTGGCGCGAAGCTCAGGGGCATGGAGGCCGCCATCACGTTTCAGGATGTCATCATGCTCCCCGGACTGGCGGAGGTGGAGCCCAGCGCGGTGGACATCAGGACCAGGGTTTCGAAAAACCACCGGCTGAACATACCGTTCGTCACCTCCCCGATGGACACCGTGACCGAGAGCGAGATGGCAATAGCGATGGCCAGGGAGGGGGGGCTTGGAGTGCTGCACAGAAACTGCTCTACGGATGAACAGGTGGAGATGGCAAAGAGGGTCAAGCGCGCCGAGGCGCTGATAATAAGGGATGTCGTCACGGTGACCCCCGATCAGACGGTTGCTGAAGCGCTGGAGCTCATGAGCGCTCACAACATATCCGGACTTCCGGTTGTGGACGGGGAAAAGCTGGTGGGGATACTGACAGGAAGGGACGTTAGATTTGCCGATCCCTCCCTCAAGGTGAAGGCGCTGATGACGAGGGAC
>JAWCKV010000022.1:0-16064 GCA_038851565.1 Hadarchaeales archaeon (SeqCode)
GTTTATCCTGTACACGCACTTCCCGGATCTGTTCACCCACCTGGACACGACGACCTCCTTATTCGCGATCGGTATCTTGCCGTCCTCGTTGTTGAAGTGGATTGAAACCTCGGCAAAGGGCGCGGGACGCTGTCCGTCCCCTCCCCTGAAGAGAAGGTCTGAGAACCTCTCGGCCCTCATGGTCTTAGCGCTCATCTCCCCCAGAACGAAGCAGAGCGCGTCCATGATGTTGCTCTTTCCGTTCCCGTTTGGCCCTATGATCGCGGTCAGTCCCCTAGAGAGAGGTATCGTGACCTTGGAGTTCCCAAACGACTTGAAACCCCTCATCTCAATTTTCGATATGTACGGCACGTTTTGACCCCGGGCGAGCTATTCACCCCTGCCTCCCCGGAACGTGCCTCCGATAAACTTCTGTCACATGTACCTTAAATTTCTTTCTGAGAAAGAACTCATTTAAGCCGTGGAAGATATATCTACGGAAAACATGGGCAGGACTAGAATTCCAGTTCACAGGATCCCGGGAGTATCGAGGCTCCTCTCGATCGCCAAGAGGTACTACGAGCAGCAGCTCCTCTACGACATAGCGGGCGCGGGGAGGATACCTGAGCACATCGCGATAATACTGGATGGAAACAGGAGATACGCGAGGGATGCGGGCCTTGATCCACTCCATGGCTACCTTCTGGGGGCGAGGAAGCTCGAGGAGGTGCTGGAGTGGTGCCAGGAGCTCGGGATAAAGCACGTCACGGTATACGCGTTTTCCACGGAGAACTTCGAGAGGTCTGAGGGGGAGGTGAACCTCCTCATGGACCTGTTCCGCCGGAAGTTCTGCGAGGCAGCAAGGGATCCCAGGATCCACAGGTACAGGATAAGGATAAGGGCGATAGGGGACCTGAACAGGCTACCTGAGAGCGTCAGGAAGGCCATACTTGAGGCTGAAAGCGCCACGGAAGGATACAACGGACACACCCTGAACCTGGCGGTTGGATACGGCGGAAGGACAGAGCTGGCACAGGCGGTCAGGAGGATATGCGAGAGGATAGAGAGGGGGGAGCTGAAGCCCGAGCAGGTGGACGAGGAGCTTATAGGCAAACACCTCTACACCTCCGATCTCCCTGATCCTGACCTGGTCATACGAACGAGCGGTGAGGAGAGGCTGAGCGGGTTCCTGCTCTGGCAGTCCGCATACAGCGAGCTTTACTTCTGCGAGGCGAACTGGCCAGAGTTCACAAAGCTGGACTTCCTGAGGGCCATCAGGACGTATCAGAACAGGGAGAGGAGGTTCGGAAGGTGAGTCCATCGGCTGAAGTGGCGATCATAGGCGGCTCGGGGCTCTACTCGCTGGAGTCGCTGGAGGGCGCGAGAAGGGTATCCGTGGGCACACCATATGGAATTGTAAAGGATGTGCTGGTCGGCGGGATATCGGGGAAGAAGGTCGCCTTCCTGCCCAGGCACGGAAGGGGGCACACGGTTCCTCCGCACCTGGTGAACTACAGGGGAAACATATGGGCGCTGAGGAGGCTTGGGGTGGAGAGGGTGCTGGCCGCCACCAGCTGCGGCTCCATGAATCCGAGGATCAAACCAGGGGACCTCGCAATTCTCTCTCAGTTCATCGATTTCACGAGGTGCAGGCCCAGCACCTTCCACGAGGGGGGAAGGTCAGGGGTCGCACATGTCGACATGACCGAGCCCTACTGTCCTGACCTCAGGGGGCGGCTGCTCCAGGCTGCCAGAAAACTGCACCTGAGGGCGCACGGGGATGTCGTCTACGCGTGCACCGAGGGACCGAGGTTTGAAACCCCTGCGGAGATAAGGGCAATGAGGATGCTCGGCGCGGATGTGGTGGGGATGACCAACGTCCCAGAGTGCGTGCTGGCGAGGGAAGCTGAAATGTGCTACGCTGCTGTGGGGATAGTGACAAACTTCGCTGCCGGGATCTCGGAGAGGAAGCTCACGTACGATGAGGTAGTTGAGGTTGTCCGAAAGAGCGCAGATATCATACAGAGAATTTTCGGAGAGGTGATCCAGGAGCTGACTGGCGAGAGGAGCTGCGTGTGCGGAAAGGCGATGGAGGGGGCCAGGGCTCACTCCCCCTCGTAGGTCTCTTCCTCCTCAACCTCGGGCGGCTCGAGTTCAAACTCCTGTTCGATAAGCCTCTTCTTTTTCTTGTCCTCCGTTATGACCGCGACCTCTTTGGGCTCCTTACACTTCTCGCTTATCCTGTAGGACGAAGGCCTCTTCACCTTTCCCCTGTATCCGCACCTGGGACAAACGAGCTTTCTGGAGCGCCCGACCTTAGTCGGCATCAACACCGTCCCGCACTTCGGACAGAACTCCACGGGCTCACCTGACAAAAGAATAAAGGCTCTCCGGACCCTTATAAGCATATCGAGCGTGCGGATGACCGGTTACTCTACTTATTTTAGCGTGAAGATATGTGATTTTGGGATACCATGTACCTGCTGCTGGGCTTCACAGACATCGCATACTCCGTCGGAAGGATGCTGAAGGAGAGGGGCATGGATGTTGTGGTCGTCCAGGAGGACCCAAAAAACAGCGAGCGGATAAAGCTCATGGGATTCAGAACCGTGCTGGGGGATCCGTCATCGGTTGCCACGCTTGAGGAGGCATCTTTCAGAGACGCCGAGGCCGTCATGGTGGCTGAGGGGAACCGTGCGAGGAGGGAAGCCATATTGAGGTCGGTTGACGCTCTCAAGAGGAGAATGGAAAATGAACAATTCATCATAGTCCTGACCACAGATGAATCAGAGGTTCGGGAATGCCTGAGACTTGGCGCTAATGAGGCTGTGAGCATGACAGAGGTGACCGCGGAGCAGCTCGTGGGGCGGATGGAGAGGGCAAGGCAGGTGGTCAATGAGAAAAAACTGCGCAAGATCCTCAAGACGCGGATGAGGGAAAATCCCGGTGAGATGGCCATCGTCATTCAGACCAACCCTGACCCGGACGGCATAGCAAGCGCCGCAGCGCTCAAGCTCTACGCAAAATCGTTCGGGGTGGATTCAAGAATAGTATACGACGGAGTAATAGGACACCTCCAGAACAGGGCGCTTGTGAACCTGCTCGGGCTGGAGCTGCTGGAGGCCGAAAACGTGGACTTTAACAGGTTTTCCACGTTCGCCCTTGTGGACGTGGCAAGCAAAAGCCACTGCTGTCTTCCCAGGGACATAATCCCAACCATAGTGATAGACCACCACGCCGTTCCCGCGGGCGACATCGGGGCGGTACACGAGGACATAACTCCGGTCGGAGCGGCATCCACCCTCATGACGAACTACCTGAGGAGCGCGGGGATAGAGATAGACAGGGCAACCGCGGCCGCCCTGATGCTGGGGATACTGACGGATACAATGAACCTGAGCAGGGGAACGACCCCCCAGGACTTCGAGGCCCTGATGTACCTCCAGAGGATAGCGGATCCGGAGATCCTGAGAAAGCTGATCGAGCCACCGATCTCCTCTGAGACGCTCGACGCCATCGCAAAGGGTATCAAGGCAGGGAAGCTGAAGGGCAACTGCCTGACGTCCTACATAGGCGTTGTTTTAAACAGGGACATCATCGCACAGGTGGCAGACTTCCTCCTGAACAGGGAGGGCGTGACCACCTCCTTCGTTTACGGAATATGCGGGGAGAACATCTACGCATCGGCGAGAACGAAGGACCCTGCCCTGAACCTGGGGCAGATCCTCAGGACGGCGTTCGGAGAAAAGTACGCCGGCGGGCATCCGCACATGGCCGGCGCCACTCTGCCGGCGAGGCTCCTCAGGGTGGGCCAGTCCACCACCGGAAGCAGGATGCACTCCCTGATAGCAAAGCGTTTCCTCGAGACCATTGGGGTGATAAAGCCCTCCAGAAGGGGCAGGCGTTCCGGTGCTCTTCCATGGGGTGCCTAGCCGAGGCGCTCCGGAACGTTCTATCGGACAGGGAGCTGAGCCTTCTTCCTGGCGGCTTCGACCGCATAGGTCACGTGGCAGTGATCTCCCTTGCGGGGGAACTGCTCCCAAGGTCCCAGGAGATCGCTGGAGCCCTTCTTAGGATGGGCGGAATAAGGACCGTCATGCTGCGGGAGAGGGGCGTATCGGGGAGAACCAGGTCTCCGGGGCTAAAATTTCTGGCGGGCGATCCAAACACGGAGACCCTGCACAGGGAAAACGGATGCCTGTTCAAGCTCGACGTGGGGAAGGTGATGTTCTCCACGGGAAACCAGCACGAGAGGGCTAGGATCGCGAAACTCGTCCAGAGGGGGGAGGTTGTCCTCGACATGTTTGCAGGCGTGGGGCAGTTCACAATACCAATAGCGAGGCTCTCCGAGGCTGCCGTGGTTTACTCTACTGAGATAAACCCGGTCGCATTTCACTACCTGTGCGAAAACGTGCGCATGAACAGGGTGGGGCACAGGGTGAGGCCGATCCTGGGGGACTGCGCGCGCGAGGCGCCGAAGGGAATGGCAGACAGGGTGGTCATGGGAATACTTCACGTTTCACAGGCATATATCAGGCACGCGATCGAGGCGCTTAAGCCCGCGGGCGGGATAATTCACTACCATGAGAGCGTGCCCTCCAGAATCAGGTTTGAGAGGCCGGTGAGGAACCTGATGAGCGCGGCGGGAGGACGTGAGATAGAAATACTGGGAAGGAGGGTGGTGAAGAGGTACGCGCCCGGGGTCGATCACGTTGTTATAGATGTAAGGGTTGGAAGGAGGTGAAACACACGAAGGGACTGGTGGAACCCAGCAGAAAGGAGCTGGCAAAGCTCAGGGCGATGGCGGATTACCTGTTTGAGAAGGGGGCGGGGATGTCCCTGTTTCCAGACCGCGTGAGGCTGGTCAAGAGCAGCGGAAGAATAAGGCAGGTCTGGCTTGACGGAGAGCCTCTCTGCGCCATAAGGGCAAACGACGGATTCATCGTGCTAAACAGGAAGGGAGCGGAGATGCTTCACTCCGCAGTCAGGGCGCCAAGACTTCGGGTGGTGGTAAGCGATGACGCCGCCCCCTTCGTGGCGTCCGGGAAAACTGTGTTCGCGGGACATGTCTTGAGCGCAGACCCGGAGATAAGGCCGGGCGAGGAGGTTCTGGTGGTCAACGGCAGGGACGAGCTGCTGGCCAGCGGAACCGCTTTATTATCTGGGGAGGAGATGTCAGCGTTCAGACACGGGGTGGCCGTGAAGGTGAGAAGGGGGATGAAAAGGGAGGGCAAATAGATGTTTCCAAAACATGTGGACAGAAGGCAGATGGAGAGGCTGATGAGGCAGATGGGGATAAAGACCGTGGAGATGGAGGGAGTTGAGGAGGTCGTGATAAGGCTCCCGGACAGGGAGATAGTGATCCCCAACGCCGGGGTGACGATCACCGAGATGGGCGGTCAGAGGATATATCAGGTCATGGGAAAGGAGCAGGAGAGAAAGCGCGAGTACTCGCCGTCCGAGGATGATGTGAGGATGGTGATGGAGCAGGCGGGCGTGGACAGAGAGGCAGCGCTGAGGGCGCTGACGGAGACGAAAGGAGATCTGGCTGAGGCCATCATAAGGCTGAAGGGCCTTGGGACCAGCCCAGCTCCCTGAAAAGGGCGCTCCTGAGCTCCGCAAACAGCTTCCCGTCACCCCTGATCTCCGTTTTCCCCACTGCGGTCACCTGTGATATGCCCATGAGGGAATTCGTGAGAAAGACGGCATTCGCTGAAAGGAGGTCCCTGAGCGAGAAACGTCCCTCGACCACCCTCAGACCACATCTGCCGGCGATCGAGATGAGGGCCTCGCGGGTTATCCCCGGGAGGATGCCGCACTCCAGGGCGGGGGTTAAGAGCCTGTCCCCCTTCGCCCAGAAGACATTGCTCGCCGCTCCCTCCGCGACCTCGCCCCTCTCGTTCAGGAATATCGCCTCATCAAACCCAAGTGCCGCTGCAGCCCTCCTGGCAACCACGTTCTCCAGATAGTTTGTCGTCTTGAACCTCAGAAGCGGAGAGGATGAATGGCGCCTGAAGTTGGAAATACAGCACCTCATCTCCGCCCTGGGTTGCACGTACTTTCCAACCACCACTAGAAGCTCACCCCTGCCGGGAGCTGATGCAAATCCAATATCCCCACAAGACAGGAGAGAGATCTTAACGTACGCATCGCCAATGCCCGATTTCCTCACACACCTTGAAGTGACCTGAATGATCCTTCTTTCCCCCGGGAAGGGAATTCCGAGGAACTCCGCCCCGCGCCTCATCCTCTCGATGTGCCTTGAGAGGAACACCGGCGGCTTCCCATTCCACCTGAAGGTCTCGAAGAGGCCTTCCCCGTACAGGAGCGTTCTGGACGGACTTCCTATGCCGCCCCGCGAGGACACGAACCTCAATCCAGCTCAGCCCCCATCGCCCTGGACACCGCCCTGGCCTTCACAAGCGTCTCACGATATTCCATCTCAGGCACCGACCCCCAGGTTATCCCTCCTCCCGCCCAGTAGTATCCCGTCCCACCGTGATACCCCACCACCCTTATCCCCACGCTCAACACAAAGTCCCCCTCAGGCATGAAAAGTCCTATCGCGCCGCAGTAGGGACCCCTCCTGTGCGGCTCGAGCTCCTCTATTATCTCGAGCGCCCTGACCTTCGGGGCGCCGGTGACAGATCCGGGAGGAAACGTGGCCCTGATGATCTCCCCCGGAGAAACGCCCTCCCTCACCCTGCCGGATACCTCCGAGACCATCTGGTGAAGCGTGGAGTAAGTCTCCACGTCAAAGAGCCTGTTTACCACAACGGTCCCGAACTCGCACACCCTTCCGATGTCGTTCCTCATCAGATCCACTATCATCAGGTTCTCCGCCCTCTCCTTCTCGCTGCGCATCAGCTCCCCGCGCATCCTCTCGTCCTCCCCAGCGTTTTCGCCCCTGGGCCTCGTGCCCTTTATCGGACAGCTCGTGAGCACTCTTCCAGATTTCCTGAGAAAGAGCTCCATGGAACCGCTTATCAGGCCAAAGTCCCCGAAATCCATGCAGCAGGCGAAGGGCACGGGCTGTGAGGAGTAGAGCCTACGCAGAAAGACCTCAGGGCTCCATCTGAAGGGGAACTTGAACATCTGGGAGATGTTCACCTGATAGACATCGCCCGCCCTTATGTGCTCCCTTACTGCATCGACCATGAACATGAACCGCCCTGGATCCATCATCCTGGTCATCCTGCTCCCGGCTTCCGGTTCTATGACATCGCCATCCAGCACCTCCTCCTGGGAGGCCTCCCTGAAAGACCTGTAGAGGGCAAAGGATGCCTCTGGAAAACAGCTCGGCTGCTTGGGCCTTGAACGGAAATCCGGCAGCAGGCCATGGAAGAACTCGTAGCTTAGGAATCCCACGCCAAAGTATCCCCTGTCAAGCTCCCTGTCCAGGAGGTCAAGAAATTCTCCCGCGCTGCTGGGCCTCTCCCCTCCCTCCGTTCGCACCCTTCCACCGCTGAACCTCAGCACACGATCCGGCCTCTCGAAGACAGCAGCCCGCCCGCTCCCAAGCCAGCCCGAACCGAGCAGGATCGCCCGGACCCCGTCCACAGGCTCTGCACGCATGGGGTTCCCAAAAAATCAGCGCGTCAGGAGGTATATGAGGATTGAGACAAGGGAGAGAATGATCAGGAAAGGCGAGGTCACGAAGTAGAAGCCATCGCTGCTGTACACGTATATCAGCCACGAGGGGACTCCCGAGAGATCCACGTACCTTCCTATGATCGGCACGAGCACGAAGGCGATGCCTAGCAGGATGAGGAACATCCCCAGCGTGAAGAAGGGATGAACCGTCTCCATCTACAGTACCTCAACCTTCTCCACGTGTCCGCCGCAGTACCTTCTCGCGTACGTGGCTGAGGTGTTGAGCGCGGCCAGAAGCCTCTCCCCGTCCACCCCGGGGGCGTTCCATGCCACCATCAGAGCGTTCGAGGTCTTCTGAGTAACCATGCAGGCCTTTGCGTCCCCAAGCGTGTATGCGGCGATCAGCTTCTGATCGTCCCTCAGCACGACCTCGCCTGCCCTGGTGGTAACGCTCTTTCCCGATATGATCTGGAATGACTCCCCGCCCTGGGAGAGCGTGGTGACAGGCGTGCCCTTTATCCTCTCCACGTCGTAGACGCCGACAGGGATCCATGTCTCAAGCGTGGCGAGGAGACAAGAGTCCACCAGGTTGTTTATGGCCGGGAACCTGTCGTCAAGCGCCCTCCTCAGCAGGTACTCGGGAGCCGGGCGGTAGCTCGATGGATCCGCCCCCATCCGCCTGAAGAATTCCCTGTACGCCGAGATCTCCGGGATTGAGCCAATGTCAACTGATGAGTACTTTGCCTTTACCTCCCCAAAGACCTTCTCCTTTCTGTCGATAAGTCCCTCCACGGTTGGCTCTATCGTTATCCCGCTGACCAGCGCATAGCCCGCGGCGAAGCCGGGATATCTCTCCCTGACCTTCGGATCAAGCTTCAAGCCACTACCTCCATTTTCAGATGAAGGTGATGTTATTTTAGCCTTCCGTGCCCACTATTTTCGATGATCCCCCTACCACGGGAGTTCTACGAGAGAGATCCAGCGGCCGTGGCCCGGGAGCTCCTGGGCATGCTCCTTGTCCGCGAGGCCCCGGAGGGGAGGATGTCCGGAAAGATCGTTGAAACCGAGGCCTATTACGGAAGGGGGGATCCAGCATCCAGGGCCTCCAAGGGGATGACGAAGCTCAACTGGCTCATGTGGGAGAGAGGCGGCCTTGCCTTCGTATATGCGGTGCATGGAAACTGGCTGCTGAACGTGACCGCGCAAGCGAGGGGGATCCCGGGCGCCGTGCTCATCAGGGCTTTGGAGCCCGTGGAGGGCGTGGAGCTCATGA
This sequence comes from Hadarchaeales archaeon (SeqCode), assembly GCA_038851565.1. Classification (GTDB taxonomy): domain Archaea; phylum Hadarchaeota; class Hadarchaeia; order Hadarchaeales; family Hadarchaeaceae; genus JAWCKV01. The sequence continues at coordinate 8,846 of JAWCKV010000022.1, forward strand.
TGAGGAACAGGAGGGCTCCCTTCAGGCTTCTGACCTCCGGCCCGGGAAGGCTAACAGAGGCGATGGGGATAACATCCGAACACAACAGAATTGATCTCACGGATGCTGACTCGGAGCTAAAGATCCTTAAAACCGAACACGGGGCGCTGAGGATTGGCAGGTCGCACAGGATCGGGATCAGGGTGGACCTGAGGAGGAAGCTCAGGTTCTTCGTGGAGGAAAACCCACATGTCTCCAGATGACATAAAGTCCATCAAGGGGCTGATACGCGAGAGGATCTGGAGGGAGATGGAGTCGAGGGGAGTTGCCTCATTTCCATTTCCGATAAGAGGGAGGGTGCCGAACTTCTTGGGGAGCACGGAGGCGGCGCTGAGGATGAGGGATCTCGAGGAGTACCTTTCCGCGAAGACCATAATGGTGAACCCCGATTCGCCGCAGCTGCCCGTCCGCAGGATGTGCCTGCGGGACGGAAAGAGGCTCCTGATGGCCACGCCTGCCCTGAGGAAGGGATTGGTCGTGATCGATCCCGGGAGGGCGGGAAATCCGGAGAAGGCGGCAACCATTGGCGGTGCCATTATATGGGGAAAACCAGCAGACCCGAGGGCCATCAGGGTCGACCTGATCGTGGAGGGCTCGGTCGCTGTTGACGTGCTGGGAGGAAGGGTCGGGAAGGGGGCTGGATGGGGAGACCTCGAATATGCTATACTCAGGGAATCGGGTGCGGCAGATGATGAAGTCAAGGTAGCCACGACGGTTCATGACATTCAGGTCGTAGAGGAGGCCATTCCAATGGAGCCGCACGACATGCCGGTGGACATCGTGCTCACGCCCACCAGAACCCTCATGACCAGCCGCGCGCATCCAAAGCCACGCGGGATCTCATGGGAAAAACTGGAAGGGGATAGGCTTGCCCTCGTCAGGCGAATACTTGGAACCTAGGCATATGAGAGGGCAAATGACGCAGCGACGCCGGCTGCTATAGATGCTCCCAGCGCGAGCAGCAGGTTGGGGAGGGGCCTCCTGTTTCCCCAGTCGCGCCACGGTCTTCCCCTGAGCCTGTACAGTGCCTTCATCGAGTTCTCTGCGCCGAGGTGCGCAGCCCAGAGTGACAGCGGAAGGTTGGCCACAAGGACCACCGTGATGAAGAAGAGCTGACCAAGCTGCGCCGTGGAAAACTCAAGCTGACTGAAGCCGCTGAGGATCGCCGCTGCCCCCTGCAGGAGCAAATAATCGTTCATCCCCCTGCACAGGCTGAACAGGGCAGAGGCCGCTCCAAAGAATAGATGTGAGAGGACGAATGCGGCAAGCACCGTGAGGAGAAAATATGGTATCGGCTGCCACCACGCAAGTGATTCCGGCCCGGGAACGCTCACCGCCCTCCCCATCTCCATCAGAACCGGCTCATAAATCCCTGCCCTTGCCAGCAGGAATCCCAGCGCCCAGCTCCCCGCTATGACGAGCCAGAACAGAGGGGGCCAGCAATCGGCCCGCATCGCCACACCCTTGAGTATCACTTGTAATTCTTCTCGTATTCCTTCCTTGCTGATGCTATTGCCCTCCGGAGGTAATTGTGCTCCACGTTTACTGCAGGTGCGGTCTGCTGCGTGGCCAGCTGTTTCACCGGCTGCCCGCTCATCTGCTGCAGACGCTCGAGCGCCGAAATCTTCCGCTCTATGTCGGAAAGCCTACGTATCACCTCGTTCAACCTCTGCTCTAGGGCTTCAAGTCTACTTTTCTCCTGAGTGCTCATCAACCTCTCACCTTTTCTCATCACCGTTATTGTGTATTAAGTTTTTTTGAGGGGACAAAGCTATTTTTCACCGGAGAAGATAGCCTTTTGGGCCGCCGTAGCTCAGCCGGTAGAGCGATCGCCTCGTAAGCGATAGGTCGTGGGTTCAATCCCCACCGGCGGCTTCACAGCCTGTGCCTCATTCGGAAACCAATCAATACGTCCAGACTGGAATCTCCTTCCATCTAGCTCCGTGTGCCTCCAAGGTCCTTGTAATCGCTGATGCCATCTCCCGTGGCACCATCAGCACAGCTTTCCCTATTTTTAAAACACCGGGACGCACAGCAACTCCATCGTACCTGTGAAGGTAGCGCTTCTTACCCCGCTGGGTTGTTGAGGTCCTGCCATACAGCGCGTGGTTTAACCTGTTTCTGGCATTCACGTCGAGCCCTTCTGTGTTGTAGGCGATTATCACCATCGGGTTAAGCCTCAGTTTGTGGACCTGCAACACCACTGGTTTGCCTGAAAGCATGAGCCCCTCCCCGCTCAGCGCCCCAGCCAGAGAAACATTTTTTTCAAGCTCCTTAGAGGTGACATGCACGATGTGGACGCGTGGGGGGGCAAGTTCTTCTACCTGCTTCATAGTTGCTTCATCTTTCCTTGAATAAATCACGGCAATGTCAATGTCGCTTTCTACCGTGGCCTCGCCCCGAGCAGCGCTGCCAAAGAGCGCTGCCGCCAAAACACAGGGAAGTTTGCCTACCCTTTCGCCGAATTCGAATAGCTCCCTCAGCCGAGCACCCGCATGCACGCCTCCCGCACCTCCCTGAGCATCTCCAATGCCCGCTTGGCTACTCCCCCATCGCTGCCCCTTCCGTAAACGTGCCTCGGCCTGAGCTGTTCCAGCGCATTAATGGCTTCAGCAATCTTAAGCTCACCAACCCGGCGCCGCTCGATCTCGCCCGCCAGCCTGTTGTGCTTGATGTCCCTGTCAGCGGGAGTTATCCTGAGCTTGTGCAACGCGGCATTCACGTAGTGAGCGGAGATCAGCACGCAGAGTTCGACAATGGCCTCGTAGTCGGCGCTTTGATCCAGCTTACTGAGAGTTCCCTCCATGGCCCGTAATTTTTGTAAATGGTCCTCTATTTTCATGTTTTCATATTAATATACTAAAAAGAGAGATTTAAACGTTTTGTTATATAGATATACAAAACAGGATTTCTGCTTACAGGGATACAAAAAGCTGCGAAAACAATTTTTACAAATTTTATGAATTTGCATCGTGGGTTCAATCCCTACCGGCGGCTCCACGCGAAAATCGATGCGATCCATGTAATGTCAACCAGTTTAAGACCATAGTAAGAATAGTTAGAAATAAATGACAAGCTAAGTATATCATCATATGGATGTATCTAATCGTGGACGATTGGAAAACATTCGTTGGTAAAAAAGAGAACCGTTTTGAGTTACTTCAAGGAGAAAAAAGGCAAGAATTTTGCTCGGACGATCTGAGCCAGATAATAATTGTGGCGGCATCTTCAATATCAATTGGAGCGATTCGCCTAGCATTAGAAAAAGGGATAGACATCGTTTTTATAAGTCGTTTTGGATATCCCGTTGGTCGCATATACCCTTGCAAACTTGGCGGAACAACGCTGACTCGCAAAAAACAGCTCGAAGCTTACTTTTCTTGGAAGGGTTTAGAGCTGGCTAAAAAATTTGTTTATGGCAAAATAAAGAATCAAGTCGCTGTTTTGAAAAATTTGCAAAAAACGAGAAGCAACGTTGATTTCACCAAATATATAGAAAAAATGGAGGAGAGAGAACTCCAAATCGATATGATTGATGGGAGTTTAGACGAAGTCCGCGAAAAACTATTAGGTGTGGAAGGTAATGCAGCCAGCGAATACTTTCAAGCGCTTGCGGAGATATTGCCGTTTGAAAAACGAGATCGAACTAGCGCTGACCCATTTAACATAATGCTTAACTATGCATACGGAATCATTTATTCAGAAGTCGAAAGGGCATGCGTTTTGGCAGGTCTCGACCCATATTTTGGGTATCTACATACAGACCGTTATGGTAAACCCTCCATGGTCTTGGATTTGATCGAAGAATTCCGTGCGCCCCTATCAGATAAACCCGTAATAACTCTTTTTGCTAGAAAACAAGTACGGGATAAGGACTTTGATAAAAGTGGCGAAAGTGTTCTGCTAAGTGAAACGGGACGAAGAAAAGTGATTGAGGCCGTGATTGAAAAGTTACACGATACAGCAAAAAACAGGGGTACTGAAAAAAGAATATGTAATATAATAGTTGAACAGGCACGTGCGATAGCCCGATTTATTTTGAGTGAATCGGAGAAATATGAGCCTTGGAGTTATGTTTGAATGATTTGGTGGGTTATCTACGATATCGCTGGCAATAAAACAAGAAGCCGGGCGGCGTCCGCATGCATGAACTATGGGCTAAAAAGAGTCCAAAAAAGCGCATTTCTGGGTGAGCTTACAAAAAATCGTGCTGAAATGCTGGCACTCGAAATTAAAGAAATCATATCTCCAAACGATTGCGTGTTTCTTATTCCATGCTGTTCCAACTGTTTTAAAGATAAGATCATTTATGGCGAGTTTGATGAAGAAGCTGTAAAGAAAAAGGATTGGTATATTGTAACTGGCGACAATGAAGGATGAACAAACCTTATCTGCAAAGGATATAATGAACTTCTGCTATTGCCCCAGAATTATTTATTATGAGCATGTCCTCAAGATCAGGCAAGCTACAACTAAAAAGGAGCTTATAGGTCGCGAAAAGTACGAAGAATTCAAAAAGAAATCGAGACGAGGCAAGATAATAAAAGAGTTTCCAAAACTAAAAAAACTTTATGATGTTTATTTATACTCAAATAAAATGAACATTGGGACTCGTGTTGATTGCGTTGCTATTAATGAGGTAAAAAAAGAAGCGTATCCAATCCAAATAAAGTATTCAAGCAGGCCATCAAAAATATACAAAACGCAAAAGTTACAACTGCTTCTTGAAGCTAAACTCATAGAGGAGATAATGGGCTACAGCACGCCTCTAGGTTTTATTAAATTTCTAAAAACTGATGATTTAGTTCCCGTTAATGTAAAAAACAGATCGGAACTTGATACAGCAATCTGCGATATAAAAAAGTTCATCCATACGGAAGTGTTTCCCGATCCCACCAGATATAAAAGAAGGTGTGTCGACTGTTGTTATAGAAAAAGGTGCTGGTTATGACAAATGAAGGAGTTATAACTAGTGTAAAGTTCAAATTGTATTTTGACAACGAAAACGATAGAAGAGAGATGGACGAGTTCTTTGATGAATATGCTAAAGCAGTTACCTTTGCAGCAAGGATTATTGACAAATTGCGCAAAAAGTTCAAGCCTTTGGGCAGGTATGTTGACAAAAGATGGGTCCCAGAGATAGGCGTTTGCAGTAAGTGCAATAAGAATGGTGAGCTTTATCGCGTTAACACTTACAATGGGGAAAAATTGTGTAAATCTTGTTACAATCAAGACTTCAGTGACACCGCAATCCGCAAAAGAATCGTGCCTGTGGTTCGTGGCAAAAGGAAGGGTGAAAAAGTTGATGGTAGCCTTAATCTTCGTAATGTCACAACAAAAATTTCTCAGACACATATGCACTATGCCGTTAGGGACGCCCTTCAAATTCTTGACGCTTTAAAAAAGCAACGAAAACAAAGATTAAAGAGGCATATACGTGACAAAAAAAGACTAAAAATGTTCGAAGAAATGCTTTCAGATCCTCTTAAAAGAGTTGAAGTTCCGCAAAGGAAAGGACAAAGGGTGGTGAGGTATGTACACAAGTCTCAGGAAGATAGAGTTAACGAACTTCCAGGATACTCGCTGGCCAAAATAAAAAATAAAATTGTTATTCTGAAAAGAAATCTATATCGCGATAAAAAATCTCTGTTTAAAATGAACCCAATTTATTTCAAGGGAACGAGAGTTACTCTGACCCCGACAATTAAATTCGACGTTTCGAATAATCGAGTCCGTATTACCCTATTGCGTGCGAGATGGTACGGATTCAGCGGAAGTAACGTTGCAAGTGAGCGCGGCAGGAAATATTTTTCAGAAAAATTGCAAAAAATATTGGCTTTGAAGCCAAGATACGCTTATCTCATTAGAAAACAGATAGCAGAGGTCAATGGAATGCCAATTTATGAGTATTATCTGCAGTACGCTGTTGAGGAGTTCCCCAAGCCCATTTTGGAGTATACAGGAGTTTTAGGAATAGACTGGGGAATCAAAAAATTGGCCGCTCTAGTTTTTTTTGAGAAAAATGATCCAAATAAGCCAAAATTTGTGAAGTTTTTCAAGGCAGATGAGATAATAAAAACAAAGATATCTTGGAGAAAACAGCGATACGCTCTTACAGGGTTGCATCACAGAATAGAAAAAATGAAGAGAATGCGTCCGATAAAACCCAAGATTGATTATATATTACATAACATTTCAAAAGAAATTGTTAATATGGCAAAACAAAAGAATGCTGCAATTGCAATTGAAAAACTTGAAAAAATAAAAAAAAGTAAACCTCGACAAAGATCGAGAGAAAAATACTTCTTATCACTTGGAGATTATGCAAAATTGGCGCAGTTTATTTCTTACAAGGCAAAAAAAGAGGGTATTGCTGTGATTGAAATTTCACCGGAGTACACAAGCCGGGTTTGTAGTCACTGTGGTTCGATTAATACTGAACGTCCTTACAAAAAACCGAATGCTTTAAGACCGTCTTGGTCTCTTTTTAAATGCAACGACTGTGGGGTAGAGCTAAATTCAGATTACAACGCCGCTTGTAATATAGCTAAAAAGGGTTTGGATGAGCTTACTCGTAGCCTTTAAATATAATCAGCAGCATAGAATTAACTGTCATGTCTCGTGGGATCCCATTCGCTAAATGAATGGGATTGACGTGGCAACATGTCGCGAGCTACAGTGGTAATGTTCCACACTCGCATGCTACAATAACATGCGAGGGCGAGCGAAGGATTAAAAGGGCGGCGTTGCACCGCAAAAGGGTTGTAAAACCCTCGATGGCCCGAAAACCACGGTAAGGTATGTCACCAATAGCGGATAAATCCGCCCAAGGTGATTTAGCGTGGTGCGAGCCACGCATACCGACGGGCCAATCCGAAGTTCGGTTCATATGGTTCTGCATATGTTTTTAAACTCATATACGAAAAAATGACAGTCCAAAACTTGATGTAATAAATGATCCCCTTTGGAGATTTGGTTCACTTTACGGCGGTCTTGCAGAACTTGAACTAACGAACGTAGGAATGCAACTAATAAAAAGGAGGAATTATTAGTTGACACTTTGGTAAACTTGCAGAACTTGAACTAACGAACGTAGGAATGCAACGTTCTTACCTTCTCAAGCCTCTGGATGTCCTCAATCTTGCAGAACTTGAACTAACGAACGTAGGAATGCAACTTG
>JAWCKV010000023.1:0-15022 GCA_038851565.1 Hadarchaeales archaeon (SeqCode)
TATACATTGAAGTGGAAGATGCTTGCGGCCAGCACGGCATCTGCCCGGCCATCTGTTAGGGCCTCAAGGAAGTGCTCAAGCTTCCCTGCGCCGCCGGAGGCTGTGACCGGAATCCTCACGGCATCCCTAATTGCACGCAGACCTTCGATATCATATCCCTGCCTCATACCGTCCGTGTGCACACCCGTGTACAGGATTTCTCCTGCCCCCAGGGATTCTGCACCCTTTGCCCATTCGATCATGTCCATGCCAGTCGGCTGGGTTCCCCCGTTGATGTAGACCTCCCACCCGCCGGCGTTTCTCTTCCCGTCTATCGCGCATATCACACTTTTCGATCCCAGCTCATCGGAAAGCTCTCTAAGGAGATCGGGCCTCTTCACTGCCGCGGTGTTAACGGACACCTTGTCGGCTCCTGCGTCCATGACCCTCACCGCATCCTCCACGCTCCTTATTCCGCCTCCGACCGAGAGGGGGATGGATATGGCCTCCGAGGCCTTTTTCACCACCTCTATGAAGGTGGGTTTGTTCTCCGGTGTGGCTGTTATGTCCAGGAGCGCGAGCTCGTCAGCCCCGTCGTCCTCGTACTTCGCTGCGAATTTCACGGGATCTCCCAAGTCCCTCATGTTGCGAAACATGACTCCCTTTACGAGCATGCCGTGCCTGGTGTCGAGACATGGTGTGACGCGCTTGAACATCATATCACGCCCTTTGTGCTCGGTATTTCCCCGCTTTTTCTGGACCTTCCGCACGCCTTGGAAAGGGCCACCCCCAGCGCCTTGAATATGGCCTCGGCCTTGTGGTGGTCGTTCTCTCCCCTGAGGACCTCCACATGCAGATTCATCCTGCAGTTAACGGCCAGCGTCTGTAGTAGATGTGCCACGAGATCGGTGCTCAGGTCCTCTATTTTTTTCTTCCAGAACTTGACCTTGATGTCCGCAAAGGCTCTTCCTGAGAGGTCTATTGCGGCCATCACAAGCGCATCGTCCATTGGGACTATGGCATCACCCATGCGCGCAATGCCGGCCTTTTTCCCCAGCGCCTCGTCAATGGCCTCGCCCAGCACGATCATGGTATCCTCGGCCACATGGTGGGGAAGGTCTCCCCTGGAGGTGATCTCTAAGTCAAATGATCCGTGCTTGGCAAACGTTTCTAAAAGGTGGTCCAGGAACTTTATTCCTGTCTCCACCCGGGCCTGCCCACTCCCATCGAGGTTTATCCTCACCGTCACGGCGGTTTCCTTGGTTTTTCTGCTCCTCTTAGATGTTCTCATGCCTCTGCCACCTCCATCGCCTGTTTTAATGTGAACCTTCCCTCGTATAACGCCATCCCCACTATTGCACCCTGCACCCCCACCCTTTTCAGCGCGAGTATGTCGTCCAACCCGCCTATCCCGCCGGATGCATACACTGGGGTTCTGAGATTTCTCACGAGTTCCCTCACGCTCTCTAGGACCACCCCCTCCATTGTGCCCTCCACGTCCACATTTGTGAACAGAAAGGAGCCCACCCCCATCCTCTCGAACTCCAGTCCGAGCTCGAGCGGCGTCCTGTTCGATTCCCTTTGCCACCCCTCAATTGTCACCTTTCCGGATCTCGAATCAAGGGCCACCATCACCCTGTTTCCTCCCGCCTTTTTTACCAGCTCGCGCACCAGTTCTGGGTTTTTAACGGCGGCGGTCCCGATGATCACCCTGTCCGCTCCCGCCCCCAGTATCTCGTCCGCTCTCTCATAGCTTCTCACTCCTCCTCCCACCTCCACACCAATGCTGACAACCGAGAGTATCTCAACTATCCTCTTGAGGTTATCTCCCCTGCCCATGGCGGCATCGAGGTCAATCACGTGCAGGTATCTGGCTCCCTTGGCCTCCCACCTCAGTGCCACCTCCACGGGATCGCCGTATGTCTTCCCGCTTTCGGGCCTGCCCCCGATTAGCTGCACACATCTTCCCCGCATTAGGTCGATGCTCGGAATCACGATCAATCACGACACCCTATGGGATTATTCGCTCTATTGGCACAACCAGTATGTCCCTGGCTCCTGCTTCTTTGGCCTTTCTTATGACCTCGTAGGTATCCCTCTCGTCAACCACTGCCTGAAGCGCGAGCATTGGTTCTGCGGCTTCCACGCGGGAAACGGTTGGTCCGGCCATTCCCGGCAGGACCCTCTTCACAATCTCCAGCCTGTCCTCCGGAACATTCATGAGCACGAGCTTCTTCCCCCTCGCCATCACAACGCTGCTGAGGGCTGTGACTATCTTCCGTATTTTCTCTCCCTTTTCCTCAAGGCTTTTCCTGTTCGCAATCAGGCGCGCTGTGCTCTCCATGATAACGTCAACGATCCTCAGCCCGTGCGCCCTGAGGGTGGTCCCCGTGCTCGTGACGTCCACTATCAGGTCTGCGACCCCTATCAGAGGCGAGATCTCCGCTGCCCCGGTTATGCCGACTATCTCTATCTCTATTCCCCTCTGCGAGAAGTACTTCCTCGTGATCCCCGGGAATTCAGTGGCTACCCTTGATCCCGGCCGTATATCCTTCACAGTTCTTATGTTCGATTTCTCGCTGGCGGCCACAACCATCTTCGTGTAGCCGTATCCGAGGTCTAGGAGATCAACCACGTCGTCACCGCTTTCACAGACCAGGTCATAGCCGGTTATGCCCAGGTCGGTTGAGCCCTTGGACACAAAGTTCGGTATGTCCTCTGCCCGAACGAATACCAGCTCCACCTCGGGGTCGTTTGTCCTCGCAAAGAGCTGTCTGCCGTCCCTTCCCATCACCCCTATTCCCGATGCCTGCAGCAGGCCCACAGTGCTCTCCTCAAGGTGACCCTTTGGAATGGCAATTCTCAGCACCATTTTCATCCCTCCTTCACTTTTTTTATCGCGCTAACGAGAGCAGAGTTCTGGCGCGGCGTCCCCACGGTGATCCTCACCCACTCCGGGCCAGCGCCCTTGAAGTCTGCCAGTTCTCTTATCATTATCCCCCTCCCCGCAAGATAGCTGCACAGCTCTCTCCCATCCATGCCTGATGCCTGAGCGTTTACCATCAGGAAGTTACCCCTGGACTGAAGGACAGTGAAGCCCATGCCCTCCAGCTCCTTTTTCAACCATTCACGCCCCATCTTTATCTTGGTCACCACATATTTCAGGTATTTCCTATCCCTCAGTGCCTCAGCCGCAGCAGCCTGCGCCATCCTGTTCAGGTTGAAGGGGGCCCTTATCACATTGATGGCCTCAATGAGCTCTGGGTCGCCCACGGCGTATCCCACCCTCAGCCCAGCGAGACCAAACGCCTTTGAGAGCGTCCTGAGAACGAGCAGGTTTTTGTATCTCCCTACAAGCGGGACCACCGACTCACCGTCAAATTCTACGTATGCCTCGTCGACGATCAGGAGTCTTCCGGTCTTCAGAAGCTCTTCGACCTCTGCAACCGAGAGCATGTTCCCTGTCGGGTTGTTTGGGCGTCCGATAAATGCGGCCTTGACCCCCTCAAGCTTCTTTTTCATGGCTTCAACCTGCCAGGTGAATCCGGGGAGCACGAAGAACTCCGGCTCTCCCCCGTTGGCCCTGCAGGAAATTTCGTACATGGCAAAGGTTGGAATCGAGATCAGGACTTTATCACCCGGATCCAGAAATGCCCTGCAGGCCAAGTCCATCAGCTCATCAGATCCGTTTCCCAGAACTATGCATCTCTCATCCACCCCAACGTATGCCGATATCTCCCTTTTGAGTTCCTTGGAGTCAGGGTCCGGATAAGTTCCTATTCTCCTCATTTCTTTTCTCAAAGCCGCAATTGCCCTCGGCGAGGGTCCGTAAGGGTTCTCATTTGAGGCCAGGTTTATGATTCCTGTCCCGACGTTGTACTCCCTCGCGAGGGGATATGAGACCCTCTCCTCCAGTATCTTTCTAACTTTTTTCGATATCATGTTCATCCACCAGATCCCAAGTATTTTCTCCATTCACCGCTTCTCTGGAAGGCAAGTTCGCTGGGCAGCCCGGCTTTTCTGAGTATCTCATCGGCCTCCTCTATCGTCTTTGTGTTCACAAGTTCTCTCGCTATGCCGTTCACCTTTTCAAACACAACAAATGGATCAAGGTAGAACGTGATGGCGGAGAAAGGGGTGATCAGGGCCTTCCTGTATCCCCCCCGTATCGGTATCAAACCTCTCAATCCCTTCGCTGCCTTTACCGCGAGCGCGCTCGACTCGGTTTTAGTTGCAGGGATTACCCTCTCCAGCATGTCTATGTCCTCCGGGGTCAGCCCCCTCGCCCCAAGGAGCCCCCCGTATTCCGCCACAGCGGACAGGCGTTCAGTGAACTGCTCTAACGTGAGTTCTCCGTCAGTGCAGCACCCGAGTACCCCCAGGATGCTAGGGATATCAATCTTAACCATAGAGGCCAGCATCATGCTGTCCGCCAGCATGCTCCTCAATCCCTCTTCTTTACCTGTTGCCAGAACGTCGCCTCCTGTGTCCACGCCCACAAAGAGATCCACCCCCATCTTCCCCGCCGCGGCGTTTATTCCCTTGACCAGACCCCTCACCCCCTGATTTGGATCTATGAGCAGCACATCCTCCCTGATGACCTCTGCCACCGCTGATTCCGTGAACCTCACACCTTTGACGGTTCTTGTTGAAGGATTTGCGATCCCCACGGTGTCCGATATCCGGGTTATGTTGACTATCTCGTCCATCCTCCTGGGGCCTGGCTCTGGGTCATTTACATAGCGTTCCCATGTCAGCCCCCCGAGGACTGTCTCGCAGCCCAGCATCCTCAGGTAGTTGGAGGTGGGGATGGCTCCCACCACATCTCCACCTCCCCCTATGCCAACCACCATCGCCTTCTTCGATCTTTTTGCAACCGACTCCAGGGAACCTCTCATGACATCCCTTTGATAAATACAATGATTTTTGTATATAAATTTTATCAAAAAATAAATTTTGTAAATTTTATTTACAAATAACAGAAAAGTATAAATTATGTTTACAGAATATTGAGTTGGGGGGTACAAAGGTGAAGCCCGGAGTAAAAAATGTTCAACTTGACGAAATCGACAGGGGCATTCTGAACATGCTCCAGGACGATGCGAAGCTCTCCTATGCGGTTGTGGCGAAGCGATTGGGGATAAGCCCTTCCGGCGTTCACAAGCGCATTAGGCGTCTGATGGAAGCCGGTGTCATAAAAAAGTTCGTAGTCGCCATAGATCCCTCGATCTCAGGAAAGAGGCTCAAGGCCTTTATTGGTATCTCCACACTGCCCGGTACGTGCGGCGAGGTCATCTCCAGGCTTTCACAGAGAAATGAGGTGATGGAAATTCATGAAGTTGCTGGGGAGCATGATCTCTTCGTGAAGATAGTGGTTGAGGACACTCTGAAGCTCAATGACATCCTTCACGAGATGGACAGAATTCCGGGCGTGAGCAGCACGCGCACGCTGGTCGTGCTGAAGACGGAGAAGGAAACTGGAAAGATTCAGCTCTAATCGGTGTGGTTTAAACCTCCCGCGTCGGATATTGTATATGGTTGGATGAAGTCAATCAGGATGAGGGTCAGGCCCCTTGACCTCGAGGCCGGGAGAAGATTCGTTCTGCTTCATGAGTCAGATGCGGAGCTTCTCGGATATTCGCCGGGAGACAGGGTGAGGCTCACCACCTCAAGAGGAAGCATGGTTGCGATGGCCAGCACCACAGCGAGGCTCGTTGGCAAGGGTGAGATCGGAAGCTGTGTCGAGACCACAACAGCGCTCGGACTCCGCACAGGGGATGAGATTGAAATATCGCTTGCCCCACGTCCGAGGGGGGTGGATGCGATAAGGAAGAAGGTCGACGGAAGGCACCTCTCCTCCGAGGAGATCGGAGAGATAATTCGCGACATTGTGAGCGAGAGCCTGACCTCGGAGGAGATATCGGCCTTTGTTGTGGCCGAACACATCCGCGGAATGTCGATGGATGAGATAGTGGCGATGATACATCACATGGTTGAAACAGGGGACAGGCTGGAGCTGGATGTGGACTCGGTTTCAGATGTTCACAGCATAGGTGGGGTCCCTGGAAACAAATATGCGTTGGTCACGGTCCCGATCGCCGCTGCGGCGGGATTGGTTGTGCCCAAGACGAGCAGCAGGGCGATAACCAGCGCGGCAGGCACTGCCGATGTCATGGAGGTCCTCGCGAACGTCAGTTTCAGCTTGGATGAGATGCAGAGGATTGTGAAGAAGGTTGGCGCAGTTCTCGCATGGGGCGGATCGGTGAGGCTTGCTCCGGCCGATGACATCCTCATCCAGGTCGAAAGGGTGCTGGGGCTTGACCCGAGGTGTCAGCTTTTAGCCAGCGTGATGTCGAAGAAGCTGGCCGTGGGCGCAAACCAAATATTGATAGATATCCCCACAGGCCCAGGTGCCAAGGTTGAAAGCATGGATGAAGCACGTGCTCTTGCAAGGGATTTCATACAGCTGAGCCACCGGCTTGACGTCAGGCTTGAGGCGGCGATCACGTACGGTGGACAGCCTGTGGGCTATGCCGTGGGGCCAGCGCTTGAGGCGAGAGAGGCTCTAGAGACGCTGATGGGAAAAGGTCCTGGAAGCCTGATAGAGAAGGCCACAAGCCTGGCGGGCATAATGCTGGAGCTTGGAGGAGTTGCCAGGCTTGGTGGGGGAAAGGAGGTGGCGGAGGATATATTGAAATCGGGGAGGGCATATCGGAAGATGCGGGAGATAATAGAGGCTCAGGGAGGAAATCCTGACATTCAGCCCGGGGACGTTCCCGTGGGTGATAAGGTCGAGGTCATCCCCGCTCCAGCGTCGGGCTATGTTGCCCAGGTTTTCAACCAGAGGATAAACGAGATAGCGAGGGCGGCAGGTGCTCCGGTGGATAAGGGTGCGGGTCTGAGGATACTGATGAAGGAGGGCAGAAAGGTTGAGAAGGGGGAGCCGCTGTTGGAGATATACGCGGAGCATGAGGGCAAGCTTGATCATGCGATATCAATAGCAAAGCAGAAGCCGCCGATACGGATAGAGGGCATGGTGCTCGAAAAGGTGACAGGCGAACCGAGGCTCAGGTAATTTTTCAAAGCATCGCGAGGATACCCCAGTACATATCTCCATAGCACACTGAGACAAGAAGTCCGGCCGCCAGAAAGGGACCGAAGGGGACCACCCGTTTTACCCTTATTTCGTTTTCAATTCTCTTCTCGCTCACAAGCCTTTTGAGCCTGATGATCTGTGCCCTTGTGAGTCCAGAGGCCCTGTTTGGATTAGTATACGTGTTTCCACTGGGCCCGCTGAAGGAAAGGATCGCACTTTTTCTGAACAGTTTTCCATTTCTTTCTACAATCCATTCTGCTGGGATCATCCCCTCTTTCAGGTCGGTTATCTTACAACGTTTGTAGAACGCGCCCTCTCCTTTGGCATAGGAGAGCAATGCATACGCCAGGATCACCGGGATGGCCACAAGCGCCGTATTGAAAAGTACTGTGAGGGCAAAGAGAGGATATTCCGAGGAGTACGGTGCCGGTGCGAAGGGCGGGGAAAATGACGGGAGAAGTGCCCCGAATGCGGAGAAGAGCTTCACATCGCCTCCTGCCCACCCACCTGTGATCCAGAGAAGGTATCCAATCAGAAAGGCGATGCCGAAACCGATGAAGCCTCTAAGACAAAGCAGCAGGTTAGAGCTGTATATCCCAAGAAATAAATGAAATATAATGCCAAAGGCTGTTGCAGGATATGTGGCCCTGTTGGGGATTATGCGCCAACGGATGTCAGTGTAGGTAGAAACTAACGCTACAAAGATGGCTATGGCCACGGGCATGAAATCTACGTTCATCGTCTCCGTTATCACTTTCTTCCAACTATTATATTGCTGCCTCCAATTTTCCGAAAAAGTTAAATACCCATCAGAAAGTAGATGAACATCTGGTAGGGTGTTAATATGGCTGCTTTGACGGGTAAACCGGTACTGGTGCTTGCGGAGGGTACCCAGAGGACGCTGGGCCGCGATGCCCAGAGGATGAACATCCTCGCTGCAAGGGTCATCAGCGAGGCGGTCCGCACGACGCTCGGTCCGAGGGGCATGGACAAAATGCTCGTTGACACGCTTGGAGATGTGATAGTTACAAACGACGGAGTTACCATTCTTAAGGAGATGGAGGTCGAGCACCCAGCTGCCAAAATGCTCGTCGAGGTGGCCAAGACTCAGGACGATGAGGTGGGCGATGGAACCACGACCGCGGTGATTATAGCGGGAGAACTACTCAAGGAGGCCGAAGGGCTTCTTGATCAGGGAATTCACCCCACGATAATAGCCACCGGGTACAGAAGGGCGGCTGAGAAGGCGCAGGAGCTTCTTGAGAAGCTGGCAGAGCCAGTTGAGATCAACGATGATGATGTTCTGAAGAAGATAGCAATGACCTCGATGACAGGGAAGAAGGCGGAGGCATCAAAGGAGAAGCTTGCAGAAATTTCGGTTAAGGCGATCAAGCAGATAGCTGACAGAAAGGACGGCGGATATGTTGTGGATCTTGATTATGTTGGCATTGAGAAAAAACCGGGAGAAAGCATAGACGACTCTCAGCTCGTTCAGGGAGTTATCCTCGACAAGGAGCGGGTTCATCCTGGCATGCCAAAGAGGGTCAAGAACGCCAGGATAGCCCTCCTAGACTGCGCCCTCGAAATAAAGAAGACCGAGACGGATGCCGAGATAAGAGTTACCAATCCAGAACAGTTGAGGGCCTTTCTCGACGAAGAGGAAAAAATGCTGAAGAAGATGGCGGACCAGATAGCCCAGACCGGGGCAAACGTGGTGATATGCCAGAAGGGAATTGACGATATGGTCCAGCACTACCTGGCGAAGGCGGGCATATATGCGGTGAGAAGGGCGAAGAAGACGGACATGGAGCGCCTTGCGCGCGCGACTGGGGGCAGGATCGTCACGAGTCTCGACGACCTCACGCCGGCTGATCTCGGAGAGGCAGGCCTGGTGGAGGAGCAGAAGATGGGCGAGGACAAGCTGACGTTTGTCAAGGACTGCAAGAACCCAAAGGCCGTCGGCATACTGATAAGGGGGGGGACCGAGCACGTCATAGACGAGATAGAGAGGGGAGTACACGATGCCCTCAGCGTGGTCGGCACTGCAATAGAGGACGGCAAAATAGTGTACGGTGGAGGTGCTCCTGAAGTGGAGGTGGCAAAGGGGCTCAGGGAGTTCGCCGAGACCGTCGGTGGAAGAGAGGCCCTTGCCATAAACAGCTTTGCCAACGCTGTTGAGTCAATTCCGAAGACCCTTGCGGAGAATGCAGGAATGGACAGCATAGATATACTCGTTGAGTTAAGGGCAAAGCACGAGAGCCAGGATGGCAGGTGGTTCGGCGTTAACGTTTTCAACGGAAAGGTTGCAGACATGAAGAAGGAGAGCGTGATAGAGCCGCTCCGCGTGAAGACGCAGGCGATAAAGTCAGCCAGCGATGCAGCGATAATGATATTGAGGATCGACGACGTCATAGCGGCAACTAAGAAGGAAGCTCCCTCAAAGGGGCCGTCAAAGTCAGAAGAGGAAAGCGAGGAAATAGGCGAGGACTGAAACAGGTTAGTCGGATGAATCTGGTACCCAAATATTTCTTTTTGACGAGAGGTGTGGGGCATCATAAGGAGCAGCTCAGGTCGTTTGAGTATGCATTGGAGGATGCGGGGATAGCGAAGTTCAACTTGGTATCGGTCTCGAGCATAATCCCCCCCAGGTGCAAGTTTATAACAAAGGAAAAAGGATTGAAGATGCTGCATGACGGGCAGATACTTTTCGGGGTCTTCTCCAAGTGCAGCAGCAATGAGAAGAGGAGGCTCATCTCGGCGAGCATAGGATGTGCCCTCCCGGCGGATGAGCGCACATATGGCTACATAAGCGAGCACCACTCCTTCGGACAGGACGCTAAAGAGGCAGGGGACTACGCCGAGGATCTGGCGGCATCCATGCTAGCAAGTGCGCTGGGGCTGCCGTTCGACCCCGACAAGAGCTGGAACGAGAGGAAGCAGATATGGAAGATCTCGGGGAAAATAGTAAGGACGATGAACATCACCCAGACTGCTTTTGTCAAGGAGGATCAGTGGTCGACGGTATTCGCGGGAGCGGTTTTTGTCCTGTAGCCTTCAGCCCGAATATCCGATATTGGCTCCCAGTGATTTGAAGGTGGACACGAATTTTGAATATGCGGCCCCGATGGCGTCAGCACCTCCCTTTATCAAGGTTTTGCCCTCTGCCCCAAGCCCGGCTACAGTTAGGGCGGCTGCCACTGCGTGGTCCCCCTGCCCGTCCACTTGGCAGCCTTTTAATTTGCACGGCCCCTTCACTACTATTGAGTCCCCCGCGTCAAGTGCGCTGGCGCCCATCCTCTTCAGTTCGCGCAATATCACTGCAACGCGGTCGGTTCTCATCCCTCTGGCTTCCGAGGCCCCCTCGATTCTTGTGGTCCCTTTTGCATAGCAGGAGAGAACGGCAATGAACGGGAACAGCTCAGGTGCCCACGAGATGTCCACCCTCGTGCCTTTCAGAGACCCGCCCTCCACTCTGAGCCAGTTGCCCTTATATCTGATTTTCATTCCAAACGCCCGCAGCGTGTGTATGAGAAGTTCATCCCTTTCGGAGAAAATCTTGCCCGATTTTACCATGAGCCTTGACCCGGATATGCCGGAGGCGACCAAAAAGGCAATCGTGGAGCACAGGTCCTTGGGAATCCTGTAAGTGGCTGCCCTGTAACCTCCCGGCTGAATCGAAATGCCAGACGAACCCTGCCTTACCGTACACCCAGCCCTTTTCATCAACTCGAGCATGCTCTTCACGGGGAACATGAATTTATCGTGCCTCAGGAGGAGACAGGCTTTCCTCTGAGAAAATGGAGCTGCGAGAAGCGCGGGTGGGATAAATCTGTGTGGAATGTCCCTGAGGTTTATCCTTCCGCCGGACAGGGTTCCACCGAAGTTCATAAAGGGGGGGCTTTCCTCCGGGTTTGCGGAGTGGATTTTGATGCCGATCCTCCTGAGGGATTCCAGAAGTTCGGGCATGGGACGCCTGCACAGGTTGTGATCTCCCGTTATCACCATCGGCATCTTGGAAAAAGTGGCAACAGCGCTCATGATGGAGATGGCGGTTTCAGATCCCTTCAGGTCGAGGGCAGGCTGCACCGGCGTGAATCCCCTCTCAACCCCCCAAATCGACCATCTCCCCTGCGACCTCTTCAGGATGCATCCAATTGTTTCGCAGGCCTTGGCCAGCACAGATGTATCCCTTGAGACAAGCGGCGATTCCAAAACGCTCTTGTTGGGACAGAGCGATGCCAGCGCGCATGAGAGGAGTGTTAGGTATTTCGACGGCTGGGGCTCTATTTCCCCCTCTATCGTGGAGGATTGGCTTACCACGATGTCCAATCAGCTCACCCGATAACTTTCTCGTTTCTCTCCTTATGATTTACCCAGCTGAGCAGCTGTCGGTTTAAATGTCGGGCCTAGATCAATCCCGCCCTCCTTGCCAGAGGCCTGATTTCTCCATCAAGGCCCGCAACTGGCCTCAGCACCTGAAGGCCCCACATCTCCACGGCAGCTGCCTCCTCTATTGTTTCTCCCGTGATGAGAGCCATAATTCCCAGCTTCCTGGCGAGGCGCTCCATAGCACCTGCCAGATTTCCGTCATCACCTGTCTTTAGAATTGATAGTTCCAGATGAGGGTTCATGCCCTGCAGTCTCCTGACTTGCTTATTGACTTTTTTCATGATCTTCTTGTCGGATTTGGTCCCCCGGTGCACGAAAAGTGGAACCACCACAGCGCCTCTTTTCATCATGAGATATGCGGCCACTGCGTCCCGGAGTTTACCCTTCATGAGCGCCATGACTTTTCCCTGAGTTCCGGTGGGTAACCCCCCAGCTCCGCATATAGTTTCACTATAAACGTAAGCTTGCCTGCCCCTGACCTCCACGCTTATCACAACATCTGGTGAGGAGAGGTTTACCCTTGTTTTAGGAAATTTTTCCAGCACAGCCCTTCCAGCGTTTTTGCATACGTCCATGCTGGTGAAGGGATGTTGCCCAACCCGTGTCGCCCTGATGGCAAAGCTTTTTCCATGGCCAAGGGATTTCCGCGCTACCCTAACAACGGTTTTCACTATGTCCTCCAGCATGGCGGACGTTGAGATGGCAGGGCTTGTTGACGTCACGCCGGGAAGCATTGCTATCTTTCTGGCCATCTTATCCGCCATCCTGCACTCGACGAATATCCTGCCCCTCTCGCGGCTTAGGGAGAACCTCCTTCCAAGCATGAGCCTTATTGATCTGAGGAGGGCTCCCTCGAACTTTCTGCGCACGGGCTCGCTCTTCAGGGCGAGCTCCCCGTATCTCACGATGATAGTCCGCATGCTGTCACACATGATCTCTGCCGGACAAAAATAAGCTCAGTCCTTGAGAAGCTTTGTTATCAGGTCTCCGGCCCTCTTTATGTCCGCCATGCTTTTCGCCCCGGCGCATACTCCCTTGCCGGAGACGAAGAGGAGGACCACGACCTTTGGATCCTCTACCCTGAACACGAGCCCCGGAAAGACCTCAGGCTCGTATTCAGTGTTCTCAAAACTTCTCGCTATCCTCTCAAGGTCAAATTCTCTTCCGAAGTCGAATGAGGCCACTATGTTCTGCACCTGTACCTTGGGTTCTGACCTTATCTTGACCCCGGCCTTCCTGAGCTTGTTCGTGAGCTTTTTTATGGCCAGCTTTGCGTCCTGCATGCTTTTGGCCCCCACGCAGTTCATCTTTCCAGATGCAAATATCAGAAAAGATGCCGGGGGATCCTCTGACTTGTAGGCTATCCCTGGGAACACCTCCGGGTCATATCGGGCGTTGTCAAGCGACTTTGCGAGCCTTTCAAGGTTGAACTCCACCCCTTCGTACGTTACCGAGAGAACAATGTTCTGGACCTGTATCTTCACATTTGCCATTAGATCGCCCAAAAATACTAATCGGGGAGCCATAAAAATATTGGTTTTATAGCTCGGGAAGAATCAGGGGAACTGGTTGCATGGCAGAGGCAGGGGTTCACAGAAGGGGAGACATGAAATTCGAGGAAGTCCTAGAAAAGTTCAGGGAGGGTCTCTCTCGGGAAGTCGGCGGAATAGGATGTTTCATCGGAGTAGTGAGAGGAATTGCCCAAAATGGAAAGAGCGTTAAGATGCTTCATTATGAGAGCGCGGATGAAGCAGTTGAGGACCTCAGGAGGATAGCGGTGGAGATTGAGAGAATACATGGGGTGGAAAGTGTTGCGATCCATCACTTCGTGGACGATCTTCTGCCCGGAGAGGACACGATATACGTGCTGGTCGCGGGGAGGGGGCGAGAGGATGTGTTTCGGGCGCTTCAGGACGTGATGATCAGGGTGAAGAGAGAGCCCCTTGTGTGGAAGAAGGAGATCACGGAAGATGGTGAGCGCTGGGTGCGGTGATGTTGAGGAAGATAGTTAGGACCAAGGCCAACTCCCTTCTGCTCGGGAGGATGCCCAAAGGGTGCAGGCTCTGCATCATCGGCGCAAAGATGGTGCTCTTCATGACTGGAATCTGTTCCAGATCCTGCTTTTACTGTCCCTTATCCGATAGGAGGAGGGGAAAAGATGTGGTTTACGCCAACGAGCGTCCCGTCAGGTCAGTGAGGGAGGCCATAGAGGAGGCCAGGCTAATGGATGCTCTTGGCACTGGAATAACCGGGGGTGACCCAACTTTAAGGTTCGAAAGGACTCTGCGGTATATCAGGGCGCTCAGAAGGGCATTTGGGAAAAAGCACCACGTCCACATGTACTGCGCCTCGGAGCTTCCGGAGAGCAAACTCAGGGCACTTAGGTCAGCAGGGCTGGATGAGATAAGGTTTCACGTGTGGAGCGAAAAACCGGTGAAGGATGCGCTGAAGATTGGCCTCAGCGCAGGCATCGAGATTCCCGCCCTGCCAGGGGAGATCAGAAGGATGAAGGTTTTTCTTGAAAGGCTGGATTCCGTCGGCTGCGAGTTTGCCAACATCAACGAGCTCGAGTTCTCCGATACGAACGTTTATGAGTTCAGAAGGAGGGGTTTCAGGGTTAAATCGGATGAGTCGATGGCCGTCAGGGGCAGCGAGGAAGCTGCGAAGCGGATATTAAAATGGGCGGCATCCCGCCTGTCCATGAGCGTCCACTACTGCCCCAGCTCTTTGAAGGATTCGGTTCAGCTTAGAAACAGGCTGGTCAGGAGGGCGAGAAAAATCATGAGGCCGCACGAGGTGATGACCGGGGAAGGGCTGCTTTTCAAGGGCATAGTTCTGGGTTTGTCCGCTAGAGAGCTGTGGAGGGTGCGGGGCTATCTTGTTGGGAGATATGAAATACCTCCAGAGTTGGTGGTGGTAGACATGGAAAAGAAAAGGGTTGAACTTCACTGGAAGGTTGCCGAGGAGATAGCACCCATGGAGCCTCACCTAAAATTCGCGCTCGTGGAGGAATATCCGACCCACGACAGGCTGGAGACTACACTTATCCCGATCAGCGATAGGAAGCAAGGTACTCCTTAGCGAGTCTCGCGTAGTTTTCCGCCTGGAGCTTTATGTTCCTCTCTTCCTCCCTCGTGACTTTCCTGAGCGGTCTGGCCGGGATGCCCACCATCACAGTTCTCCTGGGAACCTCGGCATCCCTGAGGACCACCGCCCCGAGGCCTATCATGGATCCCCTCCTGATCACCGCACCGTTGAACACCACGGAGCCACCGCCCACCACGCAGTTGTCCTCTATGGTACATCCGTGAACAAGCGCTTGATGCCCGATTACTACGTAGTTGCCGATCTTCGCGGGCCTGTATCTCGGTTTACCCCTCGTGATGAAGTCCCCCACGTGTACCACAGCGTTGTCCTGCACGCAGGTGTGGTTCCCTATTGTTATTTTTCCAAAGTCCCCTCTTATCACGGCCCCCGGCCACACGCTTGAGTGCTTGCCTATTACCACATCGCCTATCACGGTCGCCGAGGGATGCACGAGGGCCGTTTTGTGGATGG
>JAWCKV010000024.1:0-14688 GCA_038851565.1 Hadarchaeales archaeon (SeqCode)
TATGCTCCCGGCCGTGTGTCCCGGGGTGTGGAGGACCTGCAGCTTGAGCTCGCCAAGATCTATCACATCGCCGTCCTCCATCTCTCTAGAGACCTCAACGGCCTTCATTCTCTCCCCGAAGAACAGCTCGGAAAGCGTGAAGTGAAAGTCACCGTCCCTAAGGTATTTCGCCTCAATCCTATGGATTGCCACCTCACAGCCGAACTCCGTGACAAAATCATGGTCGGCCCCGGCGTGGTCATAATGGCAGTGGGTGTTTATGAGGAGGTCCAGGCCTCTTCCCGCCAGCTCCTTCCATATCTCCCTCCTTGTCTCATCGAAGTGTTCACCCGTGCCGGCGTCCACCAGGGCTGTTCTGGAGTCTATTATCAGGTAAATGTTGGAATCGAGATCCTCGCCGCCGAGCCTGAGTACCCTGACCATGGCATCACGGTGACCTATATTGACATTGAGTTCGCAAGCCTGTACAGGTCCATGTCTATTTTCTTTCTGTTGAGGAGGGGATAGTTCAGGGAGCGTTCCACGATCTTCCCCCTCTCGATGCCCAGCATCTTCGCTCCCTTAAGTCTCTTTATCAGGCCCACGGCATGCGTGCCGAAGAGCATCGCAAGCTTTATGCTTAAGGCGGTCGGGGCGCCTCCTCTCTGTATGTAGCCAAGCCTTGATACGCGCACCTCGTAGCCCGTGATGTCGGATATGTGCTCCGCGATGGCATCGGGGCTCCCAGCGCCCTCCGCCATCACTATAATTATGCTGCTCTTTCCCGCCCTCCTCCACTCCCTGAGCCTTGAGACGATCTCATCAACGGTGTACTTCACCTCAGGGATGAGGATCATCTCCGCGCCGCAGGCGAGTCCGACCTCGAGGGCAAGAAACCCCCTAGTTCTCCCCATGACCTCAACCAGGAAAACCCTTTCATGCGAGAAAGCCGTGTCTCTTATCTTGTTTATCGCCTCCAGGGCCGTGTTCACCGCCGTGTCGAAGCCTATCGTCAGCTCGGTTCCCGCGATGTCGTTGTCTATGCTGGCAGGTATGCCCACGATGGGCAGCCTGCTCGCCCTGTGAAGGTCCCATCCCCCCCTGAAGGACCCCTCACCGCCTATTATGATCAGTCCACTCACCTTCCATCTCCTCAGGTTCGCGATCGCCTTCCGTATGCCCTCCTCCCTTCTTATCTCCTCGCACCTGCTCGTCCTGAGTATCGTGCCTCCACGGTTTATTATCCCGCTGACCGACCTGGAGTTCATCCTTTTCATCTTTCCCTCTATCATCCCCTCGAAACCCTCCTCAATGCCCACGACCTCCATTCCCTGGGCTACCGCGCCCCTCACGACTGCCCTTATGCAGGCGTTCATCCCGGGTGCATCTCCCCCGGTCGTTGCAACGGCTATCCTCCTCATTTTATCCACCTTACTCATCCCCACGGTTATTTAACGCATTTCATGGCTCCAAGTTTGTCAGACCGGCCTTTTTCGCCAGCTCCAGCGCTTTTTCATACTCCCCAGGCGTGATCCTCCTGTTTATCTCCTCGTGTTCATTCGCCCTGTAACAGGGCCTGTACTGGTCCATGATGTTCACCCTGACATCTGTGCCCAGGTTTTCGGCAATCCACCTCAAAATCGGCCCGGTGCAGCAATCTACGTGCCCCGGCATCACGAGGTGCCTGATGATCATCTCCGCGTCCTCGCGGGCAAGCCTGTGGTTTCTTCCAACGACCTCCAGGTAATTTGGAACCTTTGAGTACTTCAGGGCGCATGAGTCCCGGAACCACTTGAAGTCCGTCAGGTATATGTCCTGAGTGCCGGACAGCAGGGCGGCGGTCTCCGTGCTGTAGTACATGTTTGAGTTCCACACTGAGCTGAGACTCACATCACACTCGTTGAGGGCCCCGAGTATGGTGGCCAGGTTTGGGTCCGGATTTCCCCCAACCCAGTTCACGTTTCTTGCGCCCTCATCTTTTGCGCGCTCGATCAGCCTGGCAATCTGGTCCGGGGATGCCTCAACTCCGGCGTCCGGAAACTGGCTTATATCCCAGTTCTGGCAGAACACGCAGGCGAAAGTGCACCCGGCGAAGAATATCGTGTACGAGGGCACGAGGACCGCCTCCTCTCCATAGTGCATGAACTCGGAGGCTATCCTGGCCCTCTTTCCCACCCTGCAGAAACCCACCTCTCCAGAAAGCCTGTCGACCCCACACCTTCGCTCGCAGATGCGGCACGATCTCATGATCCTCCAGGCGAGCTCCACCTTCAGATCGAGAAGGGAGAAACGGGGAACGGGGAGTTCGTCCAGCCCAACCGTTCCCGAGTCCACCCTTCTGAGCAGAACTCTGAATCTCCTCATGCCCTCCTCATGCTCTCTCCACAGCGCCGAGTCCGGAGACGAGGGGCCTGCTCCCACCTCCACCCTCTTGCACACGAGGAACCTAGCGGGCGCCCTCCCCTCAAGGACATCGAAGTACCTCCTCAGCGATGCCCTTGCCTTCCCGTCCCTGAGGGCCTCAACGGCGTCTGGCCTCAAAAATCCCCACATCAGATTACATTTTTTAACACGTGAAGGATAAATGATTGCGTGAGCCCATGGCGCTCGTGGTCGGAGGTTCGGCATCCCCCCTGCTTTCTCGGAGGCTCTCCAAACTGCTGGGATGCAGGCTGGTAAGGCCCGAGTTCAAGAAGTTTCCGGATGGAGAGATGTACATCAGAATAAGGGAGGGAATATCGGAGGGGGATGTCCTCCTCGTTCAGTCCACGGGAAAGGCGCAGAACGAGAACCTCGTTGAGCTCCTGCTCCTCACCGAACTTCTGAAGGACATGGGGGCCGGCCTCATCAGGGCTGTTGTGCCCTACATGGCATACGCCAGGCAGGACAGGAGGTTCAGGCCAGGCGAGGCCTTGAGCGCGAAGACCGTCTGCAGGCTGATCGAAAGCTCGGGGGCAGACGAGTTCATCACAGTAGACGTACACCATGAGGAGACCCTGAAACACTTCTCGATAAGGGCGAGAAACCTGACCGCGATGCGGGCGATAGGAGCGCATCTGAAAGGGCTCAGGCTGAAAAGGCCTTTGGTGCTTGGGGCAGACAGGGGGGCGGCTGAGAGGGCGAGGACGGTTGCGCTGGAGATTGGGGCAGACCATGATTTCGTGGAAAAAAAGCGCCTGTCACCGGACAGGGTGAAGGTGTCAACAGGCGGATTCGATGTCAGGGGCAGGGATGTTGTGATAGTTGACGACATAATAAGCACCGGAGGAACGATGGCGGAGTCCGCAAGGGCCCTCAGGAGGATGAAGGCAAGATCTGTCTGTGCTGCCTGCGCCCACGCCGTTCTCACCGGTAATGCGCTGGAGAGGATGAGATCTGCGGGAATAAGGAGGGTGATCGGCACAGACACAATAGAGTGCGATGTGAGTGCGGTATCGGTAGCCCCTATTATACACGACGCACTGAGGTGAT
This sequence comes from Hadarchaeales archaeon (SeqCode), assembly GCA_038851565.1. GTDB lineage: Archaea > Hadarchaeota > Hadarchaeia > Hadarchaeales > Hadarchaeaceae > JAWCKV01. Next base: position 3,451 of record JAWCKV010000024.1, read on the forward strand.
GGTCCTGACGAAAACGCTGATGTTCCTCCTCTCGGGGGAGCATCCAACGCTTCCTCTTGCAGAGGCGCAGGCGGCCATTCAGGCCGAGCACAAGTCCTTCAAGGTTGTGGAGGAGTACGACCAGGTTCTTCTAGCCGAGACCGGTGTGAGTCCGGAGGTGCTGGCCTCCAGGCTAGCCATGACCAGGGGAGTATACCACTACCTGTGCACGGTAGATGTCAATGACGACATTCTGGAGGCGGTAGGCAGCTCCGATATAGTCGACCTCGTGCCCCACGGAAAGACCTTTGCTGTGAAGATAACCCGGGTGAAAAACAGCGCGCCCCACATAGACACCGTTGACCTGGCGAGGAGAATCGCAGATATGATCGCGGAGGAGGTAGAGTACAGGGTGGACCTCACGGAGCCCCAGATAGAGCTGCTGGGAGTCCTTACAGGAGAGAGCTGCGTGTTCGGCATAAGCGAGGCAACTGTAAACAGGGGGGAATTCCTCAAGAGACGTCCTAGCGCCAGGCCGGTCTTCCACCCGAGCACGCTCCCGCCCATACTTGCCAGGTGCATGGTGAACCTTGCGAGGACCCCCCGGAGGGGCACTTTCATGGATCCGTTCTGCGGCGTGGGGGGGATACTGATCGAGGCCGGGCTGCTGGGGGCAAGGCTGATCGGCGTGGACGCAGAGGGCGAAATGGTGGAGGGGTGCAGGAAAAACCTTGAGGCATATGGAATAAGGGATTTTCAGCTCATGATAGGCGATGCCAGGAGACTCCCACCCGTCAGGGCAGACGCGATCGCAACCGACCCACCGTACGGCAGGCAGGCAACCACTATGGGCTCTGACCTCGCAGGGCTGTACAGGGATGCCATCCCCTCCATAGCCGAGGCCCTGAAGGAGAAAGGGTATCTATGCATAACCTCTCCTGCAGAGGTAAATCTTGAGGACATCGCACAGAGCGCAGGGCTAAGGCTGATAGAGTCCCACGAGCAGAGGGTTCACAGGAGCCTCACGAGGAGAATACAGACATTCAGGAGGAAGAAGGGGTGAGGGTGCTATTTCTTGGAACGGGCGGAAGCCTGCCCACTCCCCAGAGGTCAATGCCCGCCATAGCCGTGAGGAGGGAGAACGAGCTCCTTCTCCTTGACTGCGGAGAGGGCGCTCAGGCGCAGATGAGCAGATGCGGGCTGAGCCCGCTGAGGGTGAGCGCGATATTTCTGACCCACCTGCATGGCGACCACTTTCTGGGGCTCGCCGGGCTGGTTCAGACGATGGCCCTGATGGGAAGAACGTCCCCACTTCAGGTTTACTGCCCAGCCGAGGACGAGGATAAGGTGTGGGAATACCTGAGGCTTCCAAGGTACACGCTGACGTTTGACGTGTCTGTTGAGGGGCTGAGGGCGGACAGGGAACTCAGGAGGGGAGGATACAGCATAAGGACGTGTGAGGTCATCCATCCCGTGCCTGCGGTGGCCTACTCGCTCGTGGAAAATGAGAGAAGGGGAAGGTTTTATCCAGAAAGGGCAATGTCGCTCGGGGTGATGCCCGGGCCCGATTTCTCGCGGCTTCAGAGGGGAGAAACGATAAAGGTCGGGGGACGATCGGTGAGCCCATCGGAGGTGATGGGACCGCCCAGGCCTGGCAGAAAAATCGTGTACACCGGTGACACGAGGCCGAGCGAAAAAATAGCAGAGTTCGCACGGAATGCCGATCTGCTGGTTCACGATTCAACTTTCTCCGCTGACATGAGGGACAAGGCAGAGGAGAGCTCTCACTCCACAACGGAGGAGGCAGCGGAGATCGCAAGAAGGGCGGGAGTGAGGCTGCTCGCGCTGTTTCACATCAGCCCCAGATATCCAGATGCATCAGTGCTGCTCGAAGAGGCCAGGAGAATATTTCCAGAGACCATCCTCCCAGAGGACCTGAGCTCGATCGATATACCGCTGAGGGAAAATGAGGGGCTCAGCTGAAAAGTTAAGCTCATCAGGTCGCCTAACCCTCTTTTCTTCATCGCCCGGTTAACCCTCTATCGCTCTAGCTTTTCTTGATTTTGGTTTTTCCGCCTGGCCTCTTTCAGCCTCGCGGTATAGTTCTCTGTGTCCTCCTTCACCCAGTCCAAAACCCTGAACCGCACTATTCTCCCTTCCGGGTTCATCGTGACGACCTCCCTTATCCCTGCGTTTATTATCGCACGCCTGCACCTGTCGCACGGCCTGCCCTCGATCGGCCTGCCATCGCCGAACTCCTGTCCGTAGAGATACAAGGTGCCCCCCAGCACGCTCGCCCCGTGCCTGGCCGCGTTTATTATGCAGTTTTCCTCGCCGTGAACTGCATCGCAGCTGTCGTACCCCGAGTAATGGGGCAGGCCCAGTTCATCCTTAAGGCATCCTGCATCCATGCAATTCACCACTCCCCTTGCAGGGCCATTGTATCCCGTTGATACCACCACGTCGTCCTTGACCACAATGGCACCGAACTGGCGCCTTATACATGGCGACCTCTGACATACCGCCCTCGCAATTCCAAGATAGTACTCATCCTTGCTTGGCCTCGTCCTCTTCCGCATGTGACCATATGAGTGTCGTGCGCCGTCTAAAAATGTTTGCCGGAGATCACCTTCCCATAAGATAGCGGTCGATGTGCCGCGCTGCCCTCTTTCCGTCACCTATTGCGGATATCACGGTCGCAGAGCCCCTTACTATGTCTCCTCCTGCGAAAACCCCCTCCCTTGACGTGGCGCAGGTTTCCGCGTTCACCTCTATGTAACCCCACCTGTTTGTTCGAATTCCACTTGCACCGCTGAGAGCAAGGGGGTTTGCCCTCGTTCCTATTGCGACTATCACAGTGTCCGCGTTCAAGAAGAAGTTTGACCCCTCGATCGGTACAGGGGAGGGGCGCCCGTCCTCGTCAGGCTCACCGAGCCTCATCCTCATGCACTCCATGCCCCTCACGCTGCCGTCATTCCTCCCGACTATTCTGACAGGGAGCGTGAGAAACAAAAACCTCACCCCCTCCTCCTCCGCGTTTATTATCTCCTCTGCGCGCGCTGGGGATTCCGCCCTCGTCCTTCTGTACACCACAGTGACCTCTCTTGCGCCCAACCTGACCGCTGTCCTTGCGGCATCCATCGCCACGTTTCCCGCGCCTATGACCGCCACCCTATCGCCCACCCTGATGGGGGTGTCGTATCTCGGAAACATGTATGCCTTCATCAGGTTCGACCTGGTGAGGAACTCATTCGCAGAGTAAACATCGTTCAGATTTTCCCCCGGTATCCCCATGAACTCCGGGGCGCCCGCACCGTTTGCGAGGAATACCGCATCGAATTCCGACAGGAGCTCGTCCACAGTCTTCGTCCGCCCCACTACAAAATCGCACGATATCCTGGCGCCCATCTCCTTCAAGGCGTTTATCTCGTGCAGGACTACCTCCTTGGGCAGCCTGAACTCCGGTATTCCATACATCAGTACGCCGCCGGGCAGGTGAAGCGCCTCGAATATTGTCACATCGTGCCCCCTCCTGAGGAGGTCTGCTGCGCAGGTTATCCCCGCTGGGCCGGAGCCCACCACCGCAACGCTTTTGCCAGAGAATGCCCCCGAATTGCCCGTTTTTCCGCCCGCTTCCCTTGCCCTCTCAGCGACAAATCTCTCGAGAGCACCTATCTGAATCGGTTTTCCGCTTGCCGCCAGCGTGCAATGCCTCTGGCACTGCTCCTCCTGGGGGCAAACCCTCCCACAGACTGCGGGAAGGCTGTTCGTGCGCTTTATCAGCTCACACGCTCCCCGAAAATCCCCTTCTGTGACCTTCCCGATGAAACCAGGTATATCCACCTCAGCGGGGCACCCGCTGACGCATGGCCTGTGCCTGCACTGGAGACACCTGCCAGCCTCCTCCACTGCCTGTTCTTCGGAATAGCCAAGGGACACCTCGCCGAAATCGCCTATCCTCTCCTGCGGCGGCCTCTTCGGAACGGGCACCGGCACTGTTTTCATCCTCTCACGCGCCCCCTCCGCAACTGCGGCTTCCAATCTCCATCGACGTGCTCTCCTGCGCTGAGTACCTCCGGAGCCGCGCAATGAATTCATCCCAGTCCACCTCGTGCCCGCTGAACTCCGGACCGTCAACGCACGTGAACCTCGTCTTTCCGCCAACCGTCACCCTGCAGCTGCCGCACATCCCGGTGCCGTCCACCATTATGGCGTTGAGGCTGACCACTGTTTCTATTCCCCTTGTCCTCGTGAGCTCCGAGACCGCCCTCATCATGGGGGCAGGACCTATCGCCCAGACCCTTCCTATTTCCTCCTCCTGCAGAAGGTCTGACAGCGCATCAGTTACCAGCCCTTTCCTGCCATATGTCCCATCATCGGTGGTTATGATCACCCTATCGGACACCTCCCTCATCTCCCTCTCCAGTATGAGCAGCTCCCTCGTCCTTGCGCCCAAGACTGATATCACGAAGTTTCCCGCGCCCTTCAGCGCCCTTGCTATTGGGTAACAGGAGGCTATGCCCACGCCTCCCCCCACCACAGCGACCTTCCCGTATGCTCCTACCTCGGACGGGTTGCCTAGAGGACCGATCAGTGAGTAAAGTTGTTCGCCCGCCCCGATCATCGCGAGCTTTGATGTGCTCCTCCCTATCACTTCGAATATCACCTTTATCGTGGATTCGGTCCAGTCAAACAGCGTGAGGGGGATCCTCTCCCCCTTCTCGTCTGTCATGAGGATGATGAACTGCCCCTGCCTTGCCCTCCCAGCGATCTGCGGGGCCAATATCTCCATAAGGCGTGTGCCAGGGGCGATCTCGGAGTTTTTCAGCACTTCATGTCTCATGATGCATCAGAAGATTACGATGGATGAAGATATATGGGAAGAGGTTCTCATGGCAGGCCAGTTCTTATCAGCCGTAGTCCACCTCCGCGACCGGCCTTCCGTCCTTGGTTTTTGGGGCGAGGAAGTCCACCATGGCCCGTGGATCCTCCGCATCAATCGTGACCACAATTGGGCCAAGCGGGCTTTCGCCGTCGGTGAAACTCACCCTGCCCATGTAGGCCACCTGTTTGTTCAGCATGAAGAGGGTACGATTTTCCCTGAGGTTTGAGATCATTATGGAGCGCGCGGCATCGAGAATGGCCTGCTGCCGGAGCAGCCGGTGGAGGGTGGAAAGCGAGTTGATGTCGCCTGACTCCCCCATTACCTTCCCCTCTGAGACCACAAGGCTAACTGCGGGAAACAGCTTCCTCACGGCCTCCTCAACCTTCTCACGACTTTCCGTGGGCCTCACCTCGGCTTCCACGCTGATCCGAAGCCCCTTCCCGACGAGCCTGCGGTACAGAGCGTCCACCTTCCCTCGAAGCTCCTCCAGGGTGCCCTCATTTGTCATCGTGAAGTCCGCCTTCCTCATTGCGTCCTCCAGCCCCCAGGCCATCTCCCTCCTCTCCTTCTCCAGGAATTCCTCCTCACTTCTCACATCGTCCTCCCTTTTCCTGGAGAGCACCCTGAGGGCCCTTATCCTCCGATCCGCAACAACGGAGACCAGCCTGAAGTCGTGCCCAAATGCGGATCTGAACTCCTCGACCTCCTCCCCGCTCCTTATCCCGTCCACTATTACATGGGCAGCGGCCTTCCTCTCCGAAACAATGGGGATGCACAGCTTGGCAACAGCCGCGGGCCCAAGCTTCTCCCTCAGATCCGCAGCAACCTTGCCGACGTTCTCCTCGTTGATGGGAAGTCCTCTCCTCCTCGTTTCCTCCCAGACAACATCTCCCATCCGAACTATCGCCGCGCCGCGCGAAGCCAGGAGTTTGGCCACCTCGGTCTTTCCTGACCCCTGTGGCCCCACTATCCCTATCGCCCTGTATCCCATCTAGATCTCTACCACGATCAGGGTAGTCGTGTTCGTAACCCCAGGTATGCTCCTGATGTCACCGAATATGGACTTGGTAAGCTTCTCCAGGGAATCCACTTCGATCCTTGCGACGATGTCGTAGGGGCCCGCGACCGCCTCAACCCTCTTCACGCCCTCGAGGGTTTTCAGCTTTCTGAAGACCTCCGCTGTCTTTCCTGGCTCCGTGGAAATCAGGCTGTACGCATTCACCATTCAGTTCACCAAGAATGGTTTTCCCTCACTCTTTAAAAGCGCTTGGGAAGTTCTTTTTTACCCGAGGGATAACTATCTCAGGTTGGATGGGTGCGCTGAACTACATATCATACGTGATCATGGCCGCCCTCTTCATCTCTCTGGCGGCTTGGCTCTTTGTGCAGTACACGAGGGCAAACGAGGAGCAGCAGTTCAGGGCTGGAGCGGAGGAACTTGCAGGCCGCATTAACAGCCTCGCCAGGCAGAGCCCCGGCACAGTCTGGCATCACACGATAAAGGTGCCCTCCTGGTGTGAATTGAGGTTTCATGACAACTTGATTTTGGTCGTCACGGGAAGCAGCGCGGAGAATATCCCGGTGGTAACAGGTGTCCAGGGGCCAGATCTCAGCGGCATCGAGGCCACCCTGAGGCTCGAGAGGACGGACAGCGGCATTGCGGTGAGCGCGTTATGATTTCCGAAAATAACGGGTCATCCAGTTTTCCGCTGATCGTGCTGTACGGAGTGGTGCTGGCGATGCTCCTCTTTGCGCTCTTCATGACGGTTTATGAGCGCCAGATTGAAATCCGAGTTCAGGAGGAGGCAAAGTCGCTGGCGGAGGAACTGGGAAGGACAGCATTCTTGGCGCTATCCGGCGGACAGCCCTTCAAGGACCTGCCACCTGATGTTGGTGGAAGCCTATACGCCGTGGAGGTCAGGGAAAGCGTTTTCTCGGTGAAGATCGTCGGAGGCAGGGGTGCGAACAGGGAATACACATCGGTTGTCAATGCTGAGGTCTACGTGGAAAATGGAGAGTTTCAACCTGGAGGAAGGGTTTATTTTTACTTCATGAGGGAGAACGAGCTTCTGGTGGTCAGCTCATCTCCGATAGAGCCGTCTTGGCTGGAAATCGGCGTGGTTCCCACCGGACAGCCTCCAACCTTTTACTATTTCTCCAAGGAGAACCCAATGGCCGCCGCCGGAATCATGGCTTCGTACTTCACGTTGTCAGAACAGGGTTACCTGATAACCGGTTACTCCGTGAGCGGTAGCACCGTCATCGTAAGGCTGGAAGGAACCAGCACCAGGTATTGTTCCGTTTCGGGATATGATGATGATCAACGGGTTGGAAATGTTGAAGGCGCCTGGGTTGTCAGCGGGGTCGGCTTCCTAGAAAGCGCGACCATATCCTCCCAACTCAGCGAAAACCTGGATAACGCGGTTGCAACCGGGTGGCTCTTTTCCCCCTCAAAGGCCCTGAGGGATCTGAGATTGAGGACGTGGATGGTAGAGAACCAGCTCGTGACAGTGCCTTCAAGCCCCCAGATAACCGCGGCCTGTGTGACCACGAATACAGGGCGGTCTTATCCAGTATGGAGGATCACGTGGGAGAACTACGTTGTATATTACAGGGCAATCCCATGGCTGGAAAACGACGCTGATCCTGGCTTTGTGATGCAGTCCTCACCCTTCCTGGAGCCAGTGCTGTGAGCCATCGTAAAGCTCAACCTCCACCATATCTCCTCTCTCCAGGCCTTCAAGATGCTCCGGGATCACCACAAACCCGTCGGCGTTGGTGATGGTGGAGAGCATGCTGGATCCGGTTATGCGGATTGGATATGCTACAATCCGGTTTTTCTCCCTTGCCAGCCTTACCCTCACCACATCGGTGCGCCCAAGCGTTGAGGCCATCCTCTCCCCCAACCTGGCCTTCAACCTTGGGTATCCCCGATTTAATCCCAGCCCCTGCATCCTCCTCAGCGCAGGCCTGACCAACATGTCGAAGGCAACCAGCGCTCCAGCTGGAAAGCCGGCCAAGCAGAAAACCGGCTTTTCGTCAACTATCCCGAAAGCGCTCGGTCCTCCCGGCCTCATCGCCACTCCGTGGAACTTCACCTCACCCATCTCCGCCACCACTTCTGGGGCCAAGTCCATACGCCCTGCAGCGCTTCCCCCCGATATTATAACAGCATCGCGCTTCAGCGCTTCCGCGATCCTCCTCTTAAGGATCCTCCTGTCGTCCGGGACTATGCCCAGTCTGTGAGGGACTCCTCCGCATGCGCAAACTGCGGCCGAAAGCGAATAGCTGTTGGCATCCACCACTGCAGGCTGCGAACGACGCGACCCGGGATCCACGAGCTCCCTTCCAGTGGAGATGATTCCAACCTCCGGCCTCCTGTACGCGCGAACCCGTAATCTCCCAATCGATGCAAGCAGGCCCACATCGGGGGGCCTGATCACCCTCCCCCTCCTCAGGACCACCTCTCCAGCCCTCACGTCCTCGCCTGCCCTGGACACGTTCTTTCCCGGAGTTACTGGCGAAAAAACGTGCACGTATCTCCCCTCCTCTGCCACGTTCTCCGCCATTACGACCGCGTCTGCACCCCTGGGAAGGGGGGCTCCTGTGTCAACCCTCACAGCCTCCTCCCTTCCTATTCTGATTCTAGCGGCTGAACCCACCACCACGGAGCCCGACACCCTCAACTTTCTGGGACTTCCCTGGGTTGCCCCGAAGGTGTCCTCGGCCACCACCGCATATCCGTCCACTGCTGCCCTGTCGAAGGGAGGAACGTTCGCTTCAGCAACCACGTCCTCTCCAAGGACCCTTCCCGCTGACTCATGAAACGGGATCTCCTCCGTGGGGAGGGACCTGACGGAGGAAGATATCAACGCCAGGGCCTTATCGAGGGAAATCCTCGACCAGAAGCCGCCCCTCTGTACCATTCTACTCACGGGCATGTCTTACTATGTGGCCCAGCTCCGGCATGATGATCCCACAGGCTATCTCGACGGCATTTGGGGCCCCAGGTAGGCAGAACACTGGTTTTCCCTTTATCACGCCAGCAGCTGTCCGGGTGAGAAGGGCCGGGGTTCCCACCTTTTCATATCCGATTCTCCTGAGGACCTCGCCAAAACCGGGCAGGTCCTTGTCAAACATGGGGGTGACCGTCTCTATCGTGACGTCCCTCCTCGCTATTCCGGTCCCCCCTGTTGTGATCACGGCGTCAACCTTCCTGTCGGAGATGAGCGCTCTCAACCCCGCTTTAATCTTTCGAGAATCGTCCGGGACTATTCTTCTGACTGTGGTATGCCCGGACTCGGAGGCCTTCTTCTCAACTATTTTCCCGGACAGGTCCACATCCTTGCCCTCTTTTGCTGCCCTTGACCTGGTATCGCTTATCACCAGTATCCCTATGTGGAGCCTGCTCGGCGCCCCTTTCCTGTGCTCCTCGAAGCTCACCCTCTCACCTTCCTTACCACCCTGATCCTCTCGATGCGGGTTTCCGGGTATTGCCCATTTTCATCCTTCTCAAGCCCCTTCACCATGTCCCAGACCGTAAGGAGGGCTGCGGAGGCTCCGACCAGGGCCTCCATCTCCACCCCAGTCTTGCCCTCGCTTTTCACCCTCACGGTGGCCCTCAGGCCCTTTTCCTCAAAGTCGAACTTGACATCAGCCCCGGTTATCGAAATCGGATGGGTTAGCGGGATCATCTCTGGGGTGCGCTTTATGGCAAGCAGGGCGGCTGTCTGTGCAACTGACAGCACGTCACCCTTTGGGACCCTCTTTTCGCGTATGGCGTCGATCGTCTCACTCCTGAGCCTTATGAAGCCCTCCGCCACTGCCTCCCGCTCCACAGACGGCTTTTTTCCTATGTCGACCATCCGGACCAAGTAATCACATGGATGTATTCTGGACATCTCCAAATAAAATTAGAGCATTTGCCCCCACTAACACATCTTTTATAGAATTTTGTCTCAGTAGTACATCTTATCCTGATGGTACTCCTCCATGTGGGTCCAGACGCTTGTCCTGCCGAGCTTCGTCTTCCTCGCCTTCCCAGCGCTCTCCAGGTCCCTGAGCACCCTGTTTACGTCCACCACCTTCCATCCCAGCGCCCTTGCTATGTCGTTTGCGCTCATTATCCCGTACCTGCGCAGGATGAACTCTATGACCTCATGCCTGAGACGGGTTTCCCAGTCCTCCTCGTCTTCCTCCTCTTCATCGAAGTACATCTGGGGTTCCATCTTCTCCCACCAATTTCGTCATCTTTTGGTGCTCAAAAACCTTGCGTTCACCTGTTCTCAAAGGTGATCCTGAGATTTCATCCCTTACCTGGAAATGTTAGCTTTATACTCTTCCTAGCCATGACTGAAACTCATTTGGCCGAACTACAACAGACCGGGCATGGAGGGGAATGAAGCCCTTGATGGCGTGAATGGACAAGGCGGTAAGCAGGCCCATTTACATTTCTCCGGGCACATGAATCGTCTATGGGGAATCCGCCAAACTTTATACCCTCCGCATAGACCATAAACTCAGGTGTACGCGCGCTGATGGGGGCTGGTCGAGTGCCAGAAATTGCCGGGGAAAAATGCGGGGTGTTCGCTGCTTACAGCGCAGATGGGGGGAACGTCATACAGTACATCTATTGGGGGCTTGTGTCCCAGAACCACCGGGGACACCACTCCCACGGGTTTTTGACGTTTGACGGGGATTTCCTTTTGCATCGCAGGCTGGGGCTTTTGCCGCCAGCCATGCATCCATCTACCCAAAGGCTTTTCAAGAAGTTGAAGGGATCGGCTGGCATCGGCCATGTGAGGTACGCCACATCCGGAAAGAGCAACAAGACGTGGCTGATGAGGGGCATCCAGCCTTTCGTGCTGGAGGACGGGGGCACAAAGATCGCCCTGGGGTACAACGGCAACGTGGTGAACACGTCGCAGCTGCGTTCGGAGCTCCGTGCGGAGTTCGGGGACATACCGGTTTCCTCGGACGTCGAGCTGATAGGCAGAAAGCTGCTACAGGGGCTCCGAAAAGGATCAGACCTGAAATCCGCAGTGACTGCCTGCATGCGCGAGGTAGAAGGATCGTTCTCGGTGGTCGGGATCACCGGCGAGGGAGAACTTTTCGCGTTCAGGGACCCGCTGGGGATAAGGCCCCTATGCTACGGTCGAAGCGGCGATGGAAAAATCTTCGCCGTATCATCGGAAAGCGTCGGCCTGGACATAAACAATCTCAGGTACGAGTCTGAGGTGAGGCCCGGGGAGATGCTGGTGTGGTCGAAGGAAGGATTCGTGAGGGAGCGGCTCGTCGACTCCAAGCGGCGCGCATTTTGCAGCTTCGAGTTCGCATATTTCGCCAGGCCGGACTCAATCCTGAACGGCACGAAC
>JAWCKV010000025.1:0-13565 GCA_038851565.1 Hadarchaeales archaeon (SeqCode)
CGCCTCGGCTGGCAATCGTCCTTTTTGATGACAGCTATTCTCATCTGCCCACCCTAGCCAAAGTTTTGGAGCGCTCAATTTACCTTTTTGGTCTCGCTAAAGTTTTAATCTATCAGCGAGATTCTCGTTCGGGGCCCGTGGCGCAGCATGGTTAGCGCGTTCGGCTGATAACCCGATGTCGGATACCGGAAGGTCGAGGGTTCGAATCCCTCCGGGCCCACCATTTTTTTTACATAATCGAGCCTCATTTTGGATGGATTAAATGAAGCTTGTCATAGCGTCCAGAGATGATCCCGCAGCCATGAACATAGCGTCGCATGTCGAGGACCTCATCCGTTCACGGGGGGAACACAACTTACGCCTCGCCAGAGTTTCTGGAGACGTCACAAAATTATCCGGGCTCCCTGAGGAGGCGGATGAGGTCATAGTGGCCTCGAGGCATGTGGCCGAGTCCGGCAGGCGGTCCCTGACCGTTCACGTTCCAGGGAATCCTGAAGAGGGCATCTTCGCGGTTGCATCTCCGTGCACGGTGTGGAAAGCGCTCAGGGCTCTGGCACGTGCAAGGGAGGAGCTGGAGCTCCCGCACACGGTTTCGCTGGAGGCCACGCATCACGGCCCATGTGATCTCGAGGTCCCGGTGACTTTTGTGGAAATAGGCAGCATTGCCGAGCACTGGTTGGATCGCAGGGCCGGAGAGGCGGTTGCGCTTGCCATAATTGAAGCGGCCGCGGATGGAAAAATTTTGAGGAATGCGGTCGGTTTTGGCGGACCGCACTACGCCCCGAGACATACCGATGTGGCGCTTAAAACGGATGTTGCGCCCGGGCACATCTTTCCCGGATATTCAAATTTTAATCGCGCGGCAATCGAAGCTGCGGTAAACCGCACTGCAGGCGGAGTGGAGTTTTTTGTCGTTGACTGGAAGGGACTGAGCGCAGAGCAGAGAAAAATATGCATGAGCTCGGCGGAGGATCTTGGTGTGAAAGCGGTTCGGGCGGGTGAGCTGATGCCACAACCAAAAGTTTAAATCAATACTGATGAAAGTCTCTGAAGAGGATTGATATCTTGAAAGAAATACTTGGTGCGGTTTTCACTCCGGAGACCGGGTTCTCAATGGGCAAGCCCGGGATAGCCCCCGAAAGGACGGAGAGGCCCAGGCCAAAGTCGCTGGGCAATGAGGATCTGGAGCAGATACTGCATCAAGCCAAGACCAGGATAGCGGCGGTCGGATGCGGCGGAGCCGGGTGCAACACGATCTCCAGAATAGTCGAGGTTGGAATTCAGGGCGCCGAGACGCTTGCGATAAACACGGATGCTCAGGATTTGCTTTACACTGCCGCGGACAGAAAGATACTGATCGGTAGAGAGCTCACCGGGGGGCTCGGAGCCGGAAATGATCCTGAGAAGGGAGAATCTGCGGCCAGGGAGGACGAGGCGACGATAAAGGACCATCTTTACGGAATGGATCTGGTTTTCATAACGTGCGGTCTCGGCGGAGGGACCGGGACCGGTTCGGCTCCGGTTGTGGCGGAGATCGCAAAAAAGCTCGGCGCGCTGACGGTCTCTGTGGTAACGCTCCCATTCTCCGTCGAAGGAAACAGGAGAAGGGCGAACGCGGAGTGGGGTCTGGAAAGGCTGAAGGCGGTATCCGATACAGTGATAGTTATTCCGAACGACAAGCTCCTGCAGCTGGCACCGGACCTCCCGATAGGTGCATCCTTCAAGGTTTCGGATCAGCTCCTGATGGACGCCATAAAGGGCATAACCGAGATGATAACAAAACCGGGGCTGGTGAACCTGGATTTCGCTGATATACGGGCGGTGCTGCAGGGAGGTGGGATCGCGATGATAGGGATAGGTGAGTCGGACAGCTCAAACAGGGCGGCAGAGGCTGTTGAGGAGGCGCTCAACAGTCCGCTGCTGGACGTTGACATCACCGGAGCGAGGGGAGCAATTCTCAACGTTGTCGGGAGTTCGGACATGACGCTTGACGAGGCGGAACGCATAGTTGCGAGGGTGTCCGAGAGCCTTGACCCGCAGGCGAACGTGATATGGGGTGCTCAGATATCCAATGACATGATGAACTCAGTTCGGGTCCTCGTGGTTGTTTCGGGAGTAAAATCACCGTACGCTCTCCGTCCCGAGGAGAGGGCGCCGAAGAAGCCCGCGGATTTCGATCTCGGTCTGGAGGAACTTTAGTTGAGGGAGTTCATTCAGAACTGCAGGAGAATGCTTCAGGTAGCAAAAAAGCCAGGCCGTGAAGAGTACTCCCAGGTCGCAAAGGTGACCGGGCTGGGCATCCTGCTGCTGGGTTTTGTTGGTTATGTGATAATGATTATAAACTGGGCGATACAGGAAGTTCTGGCTTGAGGCGAGCCTTATGGAGGATCAGAGAATTCGCATATTTGCTGTCAGGACGACTATAGGACAGGAGAAAAACTCCGTGGACATGATGATCAGCCGGGCCAAGGATTCGGGAATTCCAGTAAAGCTGGCAATGGCCGTACCGGGGGAGATCAAGGGATATGTGTTCGTCGAGGCGGCGGACAAGGTCAGCGTCGAGCAGGCAAGGGCGGGGGTAAAGCACGCGAGAGGGGTGGTGGCAGGAGAGGTACCGCTAAGCGAGCTTGAGCAGTTCCTTGCGCCCAGACCGTCGATAACCGGGATGGAGGTGGGAGACGTGGTGGAGCTGATTTCAGGACCCTTCCGCGGCGAGAGGGCCAGGATCATAAGGGTGGATGAGGGCAAGGAGGAGCTCACCGTGGAGCTTTTTGAGGCAACCGTTCCGATTCCGGTCACGGTCAGGGGTGACGCTGTGAAGGTGATTCAAAAGAAGGAGGGATGACGTTGAAGGCGAAGGACGTGAAACCTAACATGCGCAGGATTGATCTCGAGCTTTCCATAGTGGAGATTGAGGAGCCGCGCTCGTATGTCAGAAGAGACGGAACACAGGGCAGGGTGACCACGGCGATAGCAGAGGACGATTCAGGAAGAATAAAGCTCTCCCTCTGGGACGCCGAGATAGACAGGGTTAAGGTCGGAGACAGGGTTAAGGTGACAAACGGTTACGCCAGGACCTTCCGGGATGAGGTTCACGTCAGTGCTGGCATTTACGGCAAGCTAGAGGTTATAAAGTAATCCAGCGTATCTCTTTTTATCTACTCCTGAAAAGATGTGGAGGGGCGATAGGATTGACTTCAAAAATAAAGGTGCTCGTTGAGGGAGGGAAGGCGTCTCCCGGCCCACCCCTAGGTCCGGCGCTCGGACCTCTAGGAGTTAACATAGGACAAGTCGTCGCAAAGATAAATGAGAAGACAGCCCAGTTCTCCGGAATGAAGGTACCTGTCACGGTAATAGTGGACAAGGACAAGAAGGTCGAGGTCGAGGTCGGATCTCCACCAGTTTCTTCGCTGATAAAAAAAGAGATCGGACTTGAAAAAGGAGCAAAAACCGCGGGAAAAGAGGTCGTGGGGGACATCAGCTTCGTTCAGGTGGTGAAGATAGCCAGGATGAAGCAGAGTGGGTCTCTGGCCAGAAACATAAGGAGCGCGGTGATGGAAGTTCTGGGCACCTGCGTGAGCACTGGCGTCACCGTGGACGGTAAGGACCCAAGGGATGTCCAGAATGAGGTCATGGAAGGAAAGAGGGATGAGGAGATGAGGGAAAATGCAGGTTGAGAAATTTTTGGAACTTGTGAAGCAGATGCGGTCAAAATCGGAAAAGAGGAAATTCGAGCAGTCGGTTGAGATGACTCTCATGATAAGGGGCATTGACACCAAAAAACCTGAAGGGAGAATTTCCGGTGAGGCAATGCTCCCGCATCAGCCCGGCAGACCGGCAAAGGTGGCCCTTTTTGCGGACGGTGAACTCGCAAGAGTCGGAAGGGATTCAGGGGTGGACACGGTGCTGTCCAGAGACGATATAGGAAGATTGGGTGATGAAAAGCGGGAGCTCAGAAAGCTCGCTGAGGAGCACGATTTCATACTCGCCCAGGCAGACATGATGGTCGCAATAGGGAAATCCCTCGGAAAGGTTCTGGGTCCTAGGGACAAGATGCCCAGACCGATTCCTCCTACGGCAAATCTGAAGCCGCTGGTGGAGCGCATGAGGAAGACCGTGAGATTCAGGGCAAGGGACCAGCAGGCGATCAGCGTCAGGATCGGGACAGAGGGTATGTCCGACGAGCAGCTGGCTGAGAATGCGCGTTCGGTGTTCGAGGCGGTAAAGCAGAAGGTGGAGGAAAAGAAGGGCGAGATAAAAAAGGTGACCCTAAAGACCACGATGGGAAAACCGGTAAAGATGGGGGTGGAAGAGTGATCTCAGCAAGCGGTGCAAAGATTCCTGATTGGAAGATAGGAGTAGTCGAGGAACTGAAGGATCTTTTCTTAAAGTATCCGGTTGTTGGAGTTGCCGACATATCCGAGGTACCCGCCCGCCAGTTCCAGCAGCTGAGGCGCAAGCTCGGAGACGATATGAGGATAGTTGTGGCAAAGAACACCCTCATCGCCAGGGCAGTTGATGGGGTCTCATCTGAGAAGCCGAAGCTTTCCGAAATCAAGAAATTCCTGAGCGGTCAGGTCGCCCTCGTGTTTTCAAATGTCAATCCGTTTAAGCTTAACAGGATCCTCAGAGAAAACAGGGTAAACGCGCCTGCCAGGGTCGGGTCAATTTCTTCTAAAGATGTGGTGATCCCAGCGGGAGAGACCGATTTCTCACCCGGCCCCATGGTGGCGGAACTCCAGCGGGTCGGGCTTAAGGCGAGGATCCAGGCGGGTAAGGTCGTTATACTCGAGGAGTGCAGGCTGCTGAAGGCGGGTGACGTGATAACAAAGGAGATCTCAGATACGCTGGCAAAGTTCGGAATACTTCCTGTTGAACTCGGCGCGAGGATGAAAGCCGCGTATGAGGACGGACTGACGTTTTCGGGAGAGGTGCTGGACTATGACGAGGCCAAGGCAGTCGAGCAGCTCAGGGCCGCATGGACGAGTTCGTTCAACCTGGCGCTCAACATCGAGTACCCGACAGGTGAAACAGTATCGCTGCTGCTGGCAAAGGCCCACTCGAGGGCGATCTGCCTCGCGGTGGCGGAGCATCTCCCTGTTGGAGAGGTTATGCACTGGGTACTGGCGGAAGCGCATCGGAAGATGCTTTCACTCGCGTTTTCGGCAGGCGGAAGGAACAGCAAAGCGCTGGACCCGGAGCTCTCCGGCATGTTGGGAATGGCCACCGAAGACGTTAAAAAGGAGGAAGCAGAGGAAAAAAAGCAAGAGGTTGAAGGAGGACAGCAGAACTGACGCTTACCGGAGGTGTGATGAATGGAATACGTGTACGGAGCACTTGTGCTGCACTCTGCGGGAAAGAAGGTGGACGAGGAAGGGCTACGTAACGTTCTGAAGGCAGCAGGCATAGAGGTCGACGAGGCAAGGGTTAAAGCCCTGGTGTCTGCGCTTGAGGGCGTCAATATAGATGAGGCTATAAAGGGCGCAGCCCTGCCGGCTGTGGCAGCCCCGGCAGCACCGGCCGCTCAGGCTCCAGCGGGTGAAAAGAAGGAGAAGAAAGAGGAGAAGAAGGTCGAAGAGGAAAAGAAGGAAGAGGAAGCCCTGGCAGGACTGGGCGCCCTTTTCGGCTGAGACCCGCGTTTTCCGCATCGGTTAAATCTTTTACCCAAGGCGAGTATATCTGGTTGGCGGTGCAGGCCTTGGCGGAAAGCATATACAGAGTTGAGCTTTTCAGGCGCAGGGGATTTGAGAGAAAGAAGTGCGAGGGATGCGGCAGGACTTTCTGGACGCTCGATCCGGAGAGGAGAAGATGCGGGGATACCCCATGCGTTGAGTACGGCTTCATAGGGAACCCGCCGACCAAGAGGAGACGCACGCTTCAGGAGATGGAGAGACTTTTTCTCGGTTTCTTCGGAAAGAGGAGTCACAGCGTGATAAAAAGGTATCCGGTCGTCGCTAGATGGAGGGACGACATATTTCTGACGATAGCATCGATAGCCAACTTCCAGCCATGGGTGACCGGAGGTCTCGCGCCACCCCCGGCCAACCCGCTCGTTGTAAGCCAGCCGAGCATACGCCTGAAGGACATTGACAACGTCGGACGGTCCGGAAAACACTTCACGCTTTTCTTCATGGGAGGACACCACGCATTCAACACCAGGAGCGAGAGGATATACTGGAACGATGAGACCGTGTCTCTCTGCCACGGTTTTCTCACAAGAGGGCTCGGCATAGACGAGGACGAGATAACATACGTGCAGGACTTCTGGGAGGGAGGAGGGAACGCCGGGGAGGACTTTGAGGTAAATGTCAGGGGACTTGAAGTCGCAACTCTGGTGTTCATGAGGTACGCCATCGGCAACGGAACCAGGACCCCCCTTCCCCTTAAGATCGTGGACACCGGATACGGTCTGGAGCGCCTCTCGTGGATCACTCAGGGCACACCTTCATGCTATGAGGCGATATTCCCGAAGGAGGTTAGGATGATAATGGATATGGCCGGAATAGAGCGCCCTCCCGCCCATGTTCTTGCTGAGAACTCAAAGCTTGCTGGAGTGATGGATGTCGGGAGCGGGCGTGACCTCAGGATGCTGAGAGAAAGGGTAGCGGAAAAAACCGGCATGACCGTAGATGAGCTTGAAAGGATGCTTGCACCGGTCGAGGCAGTTTATGCAGTGGCAGACCATCTCAGATGTCTGGCGTTCATGTTCGGTGACGGCGTAACTCCGAGCAATGTCAGGGAGGGCTATCTGGCGAGGAGCGTTCTCAGGCGCGCGCTGTGGCAGATGAGGGTGCTCGGTCTAAAAAAGCCGCTCTCCGAACTGATGGAGTTCGAGCTGGAGCGGCTGGCGGAGAGCTTCCCGGAGTTCAGGGAGAAAAGGGAGCACATAATTGAGGTCGTGGACAGCGAGGAGCGCAAATACGTCGATGCGGTTTCCAGGGGGACGAGGATGGTAGAGAGAATTGCAGTGGAGGCGCGGTCGAGGGGGGGCGGAATACCGGTTGAGAAGCTTGTGGAGCTCTACGACAGCCAGGGCCTCACCCCGGACATAGTGAAGGAAGTTGCTGAGAGGATGGGGGTCGGGGTTGAGGTGCCAGAGGACTTTTACTCCATGGTTACGAAATCCCAGAGCAGGCCGAGGCATGTCGCCGGCTCGGTTAAAGAGATCCCGCAGGACAGGATTAAAGGGCTGCGCCCGACGAGGCTTATCTTCTACGATTCGCCCAAGACCTCGGAGTTCAGGGCCAGAGTTGTGAGGACCTTCGATGATTACGTTGTCCTCGACCGGACGGCTTTCTACCCGGAGGGTGGAGGGCAGCCGTCCGACACTGGATTTCTTGTTGCGGACGGGTTCAAGACAAGGGTTGTTGAGGCGGTGAGGTCGGGAGACATAGTTCTGCACCGGGTCGAGCAGAACCGGTTCAGAAAGGGGCAGATCGTCAGAGGATTCCTTGACTGGGAAAAGAGAAGGTCGCTCATGATGCACCACACGGCCACTCACATACTACTGGGGGCGGCCAGAAGGGTCCTAGGCCCGCACATCTGGCAGCAGGGAGTCCAGAAGGGCGTTGACAGAACAAGGCTGGACATCTCCCATTTCAGGAGAGTATCGGATGATGAGCTGAGGAGGATAGAGAGGCTTTCAAACCAGGTTGTGATCGAAAACAGGCAGGTTAGGACGGCGTGGATGGGACGGAATGAGGCCGAGAAGAGGTACGGATTCGATCTCTACCAGGGAGGCGTGGTCCCTGGAAGGATGATAAGGGTGGTGGAGGTAGATGGCTGGAACACCCAGGCCTGTGCCGGAACCCACTGCGAGAGCACGGGCGAGGTCGGGCTGATAAAGGTGATAAGGACCGAGCGCATTCAGGACGGAATCGAGAGGATTGAGTTCGCATCAGGTCTCTCCGCACTTGACATAGTGAGCGGCTGGGAGAGGGAACTGAAAAAGGCCGCGGAAGCTCTCAGGACATCTCCGGATGGAGTTTCATCTGCGGTCGGAGAGCTGTTCGGGCAGTGGAAGGAGTCGCAGAAGAAGATAGAGGCTTTCAGGGAGAGAATGGCGGGCTGGCTCTCAGAGGTTTTGATCGGTCGGGCGATAATGGTCGGTGATTTCAGGGTCGTGTGCGAGGTGGTTGAGGGGGCGGGACCCGAGGAACTCATCAAGCTGTGCTCGGCCCTGACTGATGATAAGGACGATGTCGTGGCGCTGCTCGCCTCAGCTGAGGGGGGAAGGGCGAACCTTGCCGCGATGGCTGGTGCAGCGGCGGTCAGGGCTGGGGTCAACTGCGGATCGATAATCTCTGAGATTTCCAGGATCGTCGGAGGCGGCGGGGGCGGAAGAGACAACATGGCACAGGGCGGCGGACCCGAAGCGAACATGTTAAAAGCTGCCGTGGATAAAGCATTTGAACTGATCAGGCGCAGCCTGCAGGGGTAATTTGATGGACTGGACGGCAATCGATGCGAGGTGGCAGGAGGAGTGGCGCAGGTCGAGAGCATTCGAGGCGGCTCCGGACAGCAGAAAAAAGTTCTACCTGACCGTGGCATATCCTTACGTGAGCGGCCCGATGCACATAGGTCACGGGAGGACCTACACGGTCCCTGACGTGATTGCCCGGTACAAGCGCATGAGGGGATTCAACGTCCTGTTTCCGATGGCGTATCACTTCACCGGTACCCCCATAGTGGGCGCTGCGAAGAGGGTCGCTAGGAGGGACCCTGATTTCGTCAGGGTTCTCGTGGAGAGGTACGGGATACCAGAGTACATGCTTGAGGATTTTGAAAATCCGCACTACTATGCAAACTACTTCGCCAGGGAGAGTGACCTGAGCTACCGCAAGGGGATGGAGCTGCTGGGACTTTCCATAGACTGGCGCAGGGAGTTCACGACGATAGATCCTCACTACAGCAGTTTCGTGACATGGCAGTACAACAGGCTCTGGAGGGATGGGCTCATAGTCAAGGGGAGGCACCCGGTAAAGTGGTGTCCCGGCTGCGGAAACCCGGTCACCGATCATGACCTGCTCGAGGGAGAGGGCGTTGAGATAGTGGAGTTCACACTTTTGAAATACCGCATGGGTGATCTGGTTCTGCCGGCTGCCACCCTGAGGCCGGAAACCGTTTTCGGCGTCACGAATCTCTGGCTCAACCCGGAAGTAAAGTACGTGCGTGCGGATGTTGATGGCGAGAAGTGGATAGTGTCGGAGCAGGCCCTTGAAAAGCTACGCTTTCAGGGGCACTCCGTCGGCGAGGCGGTGGAGTGGAAGATTGAGTTCGGAGAGGTTGAGGTTCCGCTTACTCACAAGAAGGTGCCGATCCTTCCGGCCAAATTTGTTGATCCAGATAACGCCACCGGTGTGGTCGGGTCGGTTCCCGCTCATGCTCCATATGACTACATCGCCCTGCTCGAACTGCAGCGTGAGGGGGTTCAGGCGGCAATGGGTCTGAGTCCCGTCCCCCTGATTGAGGTGGATGGGTACGGTGAGGCACCTGCAGCAGATGTGGTGAAGAGGATGGGCATAGTTTCCCAGCAGGACGGAAAACTGGATGAAGCGACGCTCGAGGTCTATCGCGCTGAGTTCGCGAGGGGGAAGATGATGGAGTGGGTCCCGAAGTTCGGAGGCATGCAGGTATCGCGCGCCAAGGACGAGGTAAAGGCGGAGATGATCAGATCAGGTGAAGCCGCGACGATGTATGAGTTTTCATCGAAGCCGGTGAGATGCAGATGCGGCAGCAAGGTGATGGTTAAGGTTGTTGAGGATCAGTGGTTCCTGAACTATGCAGACAGCGACTGGAAGTCCAGAGTCAGAAAGTGTATCGAGGGCATGCATCTCGTCCCTCCGGAGAGCAGGGCGCAGTTCGAGCACACTGTGGAGTGGCTGAAGGAGTGGCCGTGCACAAGAAAGATAAGCATGGGCACACCCGCTCCTTGGGACCGTGAATGGATAATAGAATCGCTGAGCGATTCCACGATCTACATGGCATACTACACGATTTCACACATACTCAAAACCGTGGAGCCGGGAAGGCTTACGGACGAGGTGTTCGATTACGTTTTCCACGGAAAGGGCGACCCAGAGCAGATCTCCAGGTCAACCGGCATAGAGAGGGACAAACTGGACGCGATGAGGCAGGAGTTTTCGTACTGGTACCCGCTTGACTACAGAATGTCCGCGAACGAACTCATTCCGAACCATCTCACTTTCCACGTGTTCCATCACGTTCAGATATTTCCGGATCTCTGCCCGAAGGGAATCGTGAGCTTCGGAATGGCGATACTTGAGGGGCAGAAGATGTCCTCCTCCAAGGGCAACATAATCCCGATAAACGCGGCCGTCAAAGAGCACGGAGCAGACGCGGTCAGGCTTTACCTGCTTTCGGTTGCAGAGCCCTGGCAGGACATGGACTGGAGGTCGGGAGAGATAGTCGCTACAAGAAAGAACATTGAAAAGTTCTACTCATTGGCCGAGGAAATAATTTCTATGCCTGGAGAGGGCGTGCCACGCTTTTCCCAGCCGGAGCGCTGGATGATGGGAGCGCTGCAGAAGCGGATAGTTGAGGTGACCAACGCGCTGGAGAACTTTGAGACGAGGAAGGCTATTCAGAGCGCATTTTTCTCATTAATGCAGGACCTGAGATGGTACATGAAACGCGCCGCCGATGCCGACGCGAGAACATACGTCTGCAAAAAGGTGCTCAACGTTTGGCTTAGGCTGATGGCACCGTTCATTCCGCACGTGTGTGAGGAGCTGTGGAGCATGAGCGGCGGCGAAGGTCTCATCTCGCTCTCCAGCTGGCCTGAGCCAGAGACAGGGCTGATGGACAGAAATGCCGATCTGGCAGAGAGATATCTGGTAGATCTCATAGATGACATCTCGAAGATAAGGAAGACCATGAAAAAGAAACCCTCAAAGGTCTGCATATATGTTGCACAGGACTGGAAATGGAACGCATACAGAATAGCCGTCGCGCACGTAAGGGCCGGCAAGGTTGATCTCGGAAGGCTTGCGAGGGATGTTGAGGAAAGACTCAGGCTGAGGCTTTACAGAGAGGACCTTTTCAGGTTCCTGAAGCTCCTGGTTGATGAGATCAGGGAAACTCCGGAGGAGGAGCTCGATTTGAGGTGCGCCAGGGAGGTCGATGAGTTCCGCTTCCTGATAGATTCGGTCTGGTTCATCGGCAGGGAGATTGGCGTCCATGACGTTCAGGTCTGGAAGGCGGACGATCCAAAAAGGTACGATCCGCAGGATAGGTCACGGATGGCCGTGCCCTTCAGGCCCGCAATTTACATAGAGTGAATTTCGCATGAGGGAAATGGTCAATCCGGTTAAAGACCTCCGCTTTCTTCTAAACAGGGGTTATCCGAGGGAATCAGCGGTGAACTTCGTCTCGAATCACTATCGCCTGCCGCTCATTAAGAGACACCTTCTTTCCCGCTGCGTTTTTTCAGAGAGTGAGGCGGTGGACCACACCAGAAGAAGAGTGAATGCATCCCATGTGCGCGGAAAATCGCTCGGGGTGGACGGATACAATGTTCTCATAACCACCGAGAGCCTCATCTCCGGTGAGGACGTGATAATCTGCGATGACGGTTTCGTGAGGGACCTCAGGGCGATTTTCGGCAAGTACAGAATTTCAGAAAAAACAGCTCCGGCTCTGCGTGAGTTGATGAAGGCGATAGTAAAATCAGGGGCGCGCAGGGTTTCCGTGCTCTTCGACAGGCAGGTCAGCAGGAGCGGTGATCTGGCATCGATTACCAGGAGGTTAATGTTTGAGTCGGGAGTTTATGGAGATGCGTTTGCTGTGGGCGCGGTGGACCGCAGTCTCAGAGACTTTGAGGTGGTTGCCACAAGCGACTGTGCGGTCATAAGAAGATGCATGGCGGTCTGGGACATACCTGCCGAGATAGCCAAGACGAAGGGCAGGGTGCTGGACATCAGAAAGCTGTGTTAGACGCCCGTGCTCTCCTTCGGGTATTTCGTATAGACGTATCTCAGAAGATCGGTAAGCCTCATCTCGCTGAATTTTTTTAGGTCATCAATCGCTTTCCTCGTCTCGGGCGGAAGGCTTGCATACGCTTTTCTTGCCTCCTTCTCTCCTTCCGGAGTCAGCTGGTATCTGCGCTCTATAACGCAGTCTCCGTGGATGGTCGACTCCTTGACCTCCCTCGATATCGATATATATCCCGCCCTCTCGAGGTCTATGGCGTCCTCAAGCACATCAGGCGAGTGCGGGCCGAACATGTATGGCGTGAAGTTATATGGAGTTTCTATTCCTTTCTCTCTTTTCATGAGAAACAGGAGCTTCTGCAGGCGGGTGGCTCCGGATATTCTTCCGCCCATTGCATGTAAAAGCGACAGCAGAATCTTTCCGCGCCGCAGAACCTCTCCAGAGTTAACCTTTCCCGCGGTTTCCAGAAAACTGCTTTCAACCCTCAGAATCCCGGCAATTTCTTTCCCCTTGTCTGTCAGCTTGAGCATCTTCCTGAAGGGCCAGGCTTCCCAGGTTTCCTCCTCAACGAGACCATCTTTCATCAGCTCCTGTATCCGCATCTCGAGAGTCTGGGCGCTTCCCCCAACTTCAGACAGGAGCTCACGTATATACTTTGGACCTTCAAGAAGCCGCAGGAGGATATCGGCTCCCTTGCTCTTTCTAACGCTTCTCATGGCGATGCTTGTTTCAGTTTTCGTAACATAAAAGGATTACCGATACGTGCTGGATATTACTCTGAGTTATCTGAAACAGGGAAAACTTTATTAGTCCGTGTTACGCAAAGTGTAACGTAACGTCTTGAGGTGGGTTGATGAATTTCAAATATCTCCAGAGAGTATCCCTTCTCGATTATCCCGGAAAGATAGCTGCGATCGCGTTCGTCGGGGGCTGCAACTTCAGGTGCGGTTTCTGCTACAACCGTGACCTGGTGCTTGCTCCGGACGCGATTTCTTCCATAAGCGAGAGCGAGGTTCTCAGCTATCTGGAGTCAAAGAGGGACTGGCTCGATGGTCTTGTGATCACTGGGGGTGAACCGACACTTTACAGCGACCTCCCGGACTTTCTGGCTAGGGTTAAATCGCTGGGTTATTCCGTGAAGCTTGACACGAACGGATCCAATCCGGATATGCTGGCGGCGCTCATTGAGAGGCATCTTGTCGACTACGTTGCCCTGGACATAAAGGCGCCACTCGATGACGAAAAATACCATGAGATTGTCGGAAGCCAGTCCAACGGGGTTACGGGAAATGTGAGGAGGAGTGTGGAGATACTGATGTCCGGCAACGTTGATTACGAGTTCAGGACCACGGTCATACCGGAACTCGGCAGAGAGGATCTGCTGAGGATAGCCGAGCAAATCAGGGGTGCTAGACGCTACTACCTGCAGCAGTTCGTGTCTAACGGATCCCATTTGGACGCTAGGTATTCTTCGGAGAAACCCCATCCCATGGAGTTTCTGATCAGTGTGAAGTCCGAGATTGGAGGCCATTTCGGGACCTGTGGAGTGAGGGGGGTAAGACAGAGATGAGCGATATAATAAGGAAGGTAAGAAAACGAGACGGCACTATAGT
>JAWCKV010000026.1:0-11287 GCA_038851565.1 Hadarchaeales archaeon (SeqCode)
TTGAGGAAGGGGTTGAGAAGGCAAGTGAAAGGCTGAGGAGGATGGGAGAACGGCGGAAGACGTGATAGTCGCGGAGAACCTGACAAGGGTCTTCAACAGAAGCCTGGTGGCGGTCGACCACGTGAGCTTCAGCGTCAGGGAGGGGGAGATATTCGGATTCCTCGGACCCCACGGCGCCGGGAAGACCACGACCATTAACATGCTCACCCCAGTCCTGAAGCCCACGGAGGGGAGGGCATCGGTGCTCGGCCACGACATAGTGAAGCAGGCGGACATGGTGAGGAGAGTGATAGGCGTCGTGCCCCAGGAGTACACCGCCGACGAGGACCTTACCGGGTACGAGAACATAATCCTGTGCGCGGACCTCTACGGAATCCCGCGCGAGGTCTCAAGGAAGAGGGCCGAGGAGCTTCTCGAGCTTGTCGAGCTGACCCAGTTCAAAGGAAAGAAGGTGGAGACCTACTCGGGCGGGATGAGGCGCAGGCTGGAGCTGGCCTGCGGGCTCGTGAACAGGCCCAGGGTCCTCTTCCTCGATGAGCCGACCCTGGGGCTTGACGTCCAGACCCGCGCCGCAACATGGGACTACATCAGGCGCCTGAAGGAGGAGTACGGGATGACGCTCTTCATGACCACGCACTACCTGGAGGAGGCGGACGCCCTCTGCGACAGGATAGCGATAATCGACTACGGGAAAATCGTGGTGAGCGGCAGGCCTGGTGACCTGAAGAAAAACCTGGGAGGGGACGTGATCACGCTCACGCTGAAGGAGGGGAAAGACGCGACCCGGATCATAAAGGGGATCAAACACGTCAGGGAGGTGCGGAGGGAGAACGGGTCATACAGGATAAAGGCGGAGCTCGGCAGGGCCACCGCCCCCGCCATCATAGATGCCCTGAGATCCAGGGGATTCACCGTCACGAAGCTCTCCCTCTCGGAGCCCACTCTGAACGACGTTTACCTTGAGTACACGGGAAGGTCGATGAGGGACGCTGAGGAGTCGCCGGAGGCGATCAGGGCGCAAAGGTGGTTGATGAGGAGGGCGAGGGGATGAGCGAGTTCAGGCCGAGCAGGCTGCACGGCACCTGGGCGCTGACGGTCAGGGAGCTCAAGAAGTGGCTCAAGGACCCCATCATACTATTCATGACCATCATCCAGCCGGTGCTCTGGATGGGGCTGCTGGGGAAGGCGATGAACATAGGAGCGATATTCACCAGCCCCGGACTTCCTCCGGGCGTGGCGGACCAGATAATGAAGAGCACGTTCGGGACCGGAGATTACTTCTCGTTCATGGCCATAGGCATGATATCCTTCACCGTGATGTTCACCACGATGTTCAGCGGGATGTCGGTCGTCTGGGACAGGAGGCTGGGGTTCCTGAACAAGGTCCTGAGCACGCCGGTCTCCAGGGGAGCGATAATATTCTCAAAGGTGCTCAACTCATCGTTCAGGGCGATGTTCCAGGCGACCCTGATACTGATCATAGCAACCATCTTCGGGCTGCAGTTCGGCCCCACTTTCAACCCGCTCAACATACTCGGCATATACGCAGCTGTGTTCCTGCTAAGCGTCGGGCTCTCATCGCTCTTCATCGCTCTCGCCCTCAGGTCCACCAGACAGGAGACGCAGATGGCAGTCGTGAACCTGATCAACCTCCCGCTGATGTTCGCGAGCAACGTCTTCTTCCCGGCCTCCATGATGCCCGGATGGCTGCAGGCCGTTGCAAACGTGAATCCGGTGAGCTACCTCACTGATGCGCTCAGACAGCTGACGGTGTGGGAGATGAACGTGCCCGCCCTGATGGTCGACTTCCTCTACCTCGGCGTTTTCGCCTCGGTGCTGGCGGCAATCGGGATAGTGCTCTCCTGGAGATACCTGACGAAGTGATCGCATGTGGATCAAGGTGGAGCAGGGGCTGAGGGCTGAGTTTCCCGGACTCATGGCGGCGATGGGTGAGGTGAGAGGGGTGAGGGTCGGGCGCATTAACGAGGAACTGGAAAAGCTCAAGGCAGAAGTTATGGAGGACGTGAAAAGAAACTACAGGCTGGAGACAGTGAAGGATCACCCTGTCCTCAGGGCCTACAGGGACTTTTTCTGGAGCATTGACATCGACCCCACGAAGATAAGGCCCGCCGCGGAGGCGCTGATCAGGAGAATTCTGGGGGGGAGACCGCTTCCCACCGTGAACACGCTGGTTGATGCCTACAATCTCGCATCCGTGAGGTCCTGTATATCCATAGGTGCGTTTGACATGGATCGCATAAGCGGCGGGCTGCTGATGAGGAGGGCCAGACCGGGAGAGGAGTTTCTCGGCATAGGGATGGAGCGCCCGGTCCCTCTGTCCGGAAAGGAGATAGTGGTCTCTGACTCCGAAAAGCTGATCGCCATATATCCATACAGGGACTCAGACGAGACGAAGGTCACGGAGGAGACGAGGAATGTTCTGTTCCTGTCATGCGGGGTTCCGGGGATATCAGAGGAAAAGCTCGAAGATGCTCTGAGGCTGACCAAAGAATACGTCATAAAATTCTGCGGCGGCGATGGATAAACAGCGGGCTGAGCACTCTCTTGAGGCCTTACGTTTTCTGTCCCGCACCAGAATGTAACCGACAGCGGTAATGCCGGCACCGACCACCACAGCCGCCGCAAATACGACAAGCAGGCGGAGCAGGCCGGGCACCGGTGTCCAGCTGAAAGTGTGCCAGTGCTCCGGTGCGTTACCCTCCCCCGTCATCGTGTTGTAGTAGTATGCATCGTTGAAGTACGCCCAGACCTCAAGCGCGGGATACTCGCACGATCCAAAGTAATCGCATGGAATGCCCCGGCGATCGACAAGACGCCGGTTTTCATCATCCCAGTACGGACCCGAGGTCGCCTCGAGCTGCAGCCACCTGTCGTACACGTATATCTCGGCCCATGCATGGCCTCCGATCTGATCCCCGAACTGCACCTTTCCGACCGCCACCCTCACGTTCTCCGGAGGCATCCCCATGGCCCTCAGGACCGAGACCAGCGTGTATGCCTGGGACTCGCAGTCGCTCGCCTCACTCCCTCTGACCGGGTTCGTGGGATAGAACGGGGACTCTGAAAGAAACTCCTGCGGGTAGAGCCACCTCTCCTCGACCCCGTGAAGTACCCTGTCCGAGACCCACACCCACCCCACCGCGGTCATGTACGCCTCCTCAACAGACTTCAGCCTCCAGGCGAGATCCCTGACAGCCGGAGCCCAGGGTGTGACATAGCTCTGCCAGGGCGACATGTTCTCAAAGTTTTCCGGAAGAACCACCAGGTCAGGCGGGCGCACGTTCTCAACCGGGATCACTTTCACCTCGCTCGCCGCAGGAAGGGGCGCCGGGAGCACCGGAACGTTCTCCCACTCAACGGTAACGCTCCTGGGGTTGACCACGCCGTCGTCCCAGCTCACAGGTCTGATCGTCATCTCACCCCTGGGCCCGATCAGGTTCTCAACGCTTATGTTCTCGGCCAGCCCGGGATCGTCCCACTCCACGGTAACATGTGGGCGCAGTATCATTCCCCCGCGCTGCACCGGTGATACCACTATCTCTTTTCCCTCCTCCCAGAGAACCACGCTGTTCTCGGGCGTAACGATGACGCTGGTCTGCGCCTCGGCCTGCTCTCCGGCGATCGGCGGCGGATAAAGCACCAGAAGCATCGCAAGGAAGACGATGGGGATCTTACGACCTGCGCTCATCCGACGAACCTCCCACGTATACATAAACCTTGCTCGGTTTGCCCCTCCCTCCCAGCCCGCCGGAGGCTAGCTTTGTCTTTTCGGTCTGGCGCACCAGCCCCTTTTCAACGAGCTTCTGCACCATTCGCCAGACCGTTATCTTCGATGCCTTCGTCAGCCTCATGAGGTCGGGGATGGTGAACTCCTTAAGCTGCATCATGTGCCCGACTATCTCGACGTCCCTGATGGTCATGTCGTGAAAACCGTGCTCCATAAGCTCAGACGCCGCCTCCCCCCACCCCTTCTGGTACCACGCGGCGAAAACCGCTGCCAGCGCGCCGACGAGAACCCCGATGCCCGCCGCTATCGGGACAAAGTCCACGGGTTTTGTCTCCGTGGTCGTGTGGCTGGAGACGGTTACCGGGCTGCCGGTGGACAACGCTTTCTCGTAGGCTTCCGCCGGCACTATCAGCTCAAGCATGCCCTGCGATGCCGGAGCTCCGGCGGGCGCCCAGAAATCGCCTCTTTCCGGGGACTCCATGAGCGTCTTTTCGCTAATTGTAAGATTAAGCCTGTAAAAGCCCGATTCATTCTCACCGCCCAGAGGCTCTGATCCCACAACATCGTACTCTTCATTATCCACAGAAACGCGCTGCCCTCCTCCCTCAATCGTGATGAGTCGGGAGGTGGTGACGACGCTGGTCGCGGGATAGAACGCGGAGAGCATAACGTGCGAGGCCGCCCCAGCCACAAGACATGCCAGAATGAACACAGAGACCAGCACGACCCTCCGCATCGCCTTCACCGTTATAAAGTATCCTTATAGAAACTTAATATAATTTGTTTCAGGAGAGAAACTTAATTTAAATACATGTTGTCCTCATTAAATTTAATTGGTGAAATATGAAGGAATGGATCATGCCGGCCGCGTTCGGGATCTCTCTCCTGGCCGGGCTGCTGCTCGCCGGGTCGGGCATGGAGGTTCCTGCCATATGGGTCGCATTCGGAATTCCGACAGCGGCATGGCTGATCACGGAAAGAAAAAGAACCACCCCCGCGCTCATCGTTGCGGTGATACTTATCGCGTCTGTCACGGCCGCTGTGAGCATACCTCTGATACGCATAATGGAAAGCGGATCCGTCTCGAACGGATGGGGCAACCTCAAATCATTCTCTTCGTACCAGGAGCTCGAGGCCTATGTGGAGAACAGGTTCGGAAGCGCTTTTGGGGGCGACATGAGGTACTGGGGGGATGTCTTCCTGCCGGTGGGTGCTCCTGAACTCGCAGAGTCCGGGACCGGATCCAAGAGCGGTTTTGAGGTCACCATCGGGGGAGATCAGGGTTTCAACGTCACGATCGGCGGTCTCGACTTTTCAACCACGAACATACAGGTCCTCGGTGTTGACGAAGCTGACATCGTGAAGTGCGACGGGAACTACATCTACGTGGTGTCCGGGGACAACGTTTTCATAATTGCGGCCTATCCGCCGGAGGACGCGGAAATACTGTCCAACATAGAAGTGGAGTCACCAGTTGAGATGTACGTCAACGGCGACAAACTGGCGGTCATCGGCTGGAACTACATCAGAGTATACGACATATCGAGCAGGGAAAACCCAAGGCTTGAAAGAGAGGTCTCCTTTGAGGAAGGATATTACCACAACTCCAGGATGATCGGGGACTACGTGTACCTGATCGTCAACTCACCGATATACCGCGTTTACGGATACTGGGAGGAGGTGCCTGACGACTGGATAAGGCTGCCGCGGATAACCTGCAACTGGAACACCAGGACGGTCGCGCCGAATGAGATATACTACTTTGACGACGAGAACATGTACCCCTCTGAGTTCGTCACGATAATGGCCGTCAACGTGAAAAACCGCGGCGAGGACGTGAGGACAAAGACCATCCTCATGAACTCCGCGCAGAACATATTCGTCTCGCTGACAAACCTCTACATAACCTACACCGAGTTCGGAGGGGAGGAAAAAACGGCCATACACAAGATATCGATAGGCAACGGCAGCATAGAGTACGTGGCAAAAGGGGAGGTACCCGGCAGCGTTCTCAACCAGTTCTCCATGGACGAGCACGAGGGATACTTCAGGGTGGCAACCACGAGATGGGACTTCTGGGGAGGGAATTTGACCAACAACGTCTACGTGCTGGACGGCGGGATGAGGGTGGTGGGGAGGCTGGAGAACCTCGCCCCGGGGGAGAGGATCTACTCGGTCAGGTTCATGGGAGACAGGGGATACATGGTGACGTACGTCAGGGTCGACCCCCTGTTCGTTCTGGACCTGTCAAGCCCGTCCTCGCCCAGGGTGCTCGGTGAGCTCAAGATACCCGGCTACTCGGACTACCTGCACCCGTACGACGAGACCCACATAATCGGCATAGGAAAGGAGACAACGACTGGCGAGTGGGGAGGAGAGATATCGCTCGGCGTCAAGCTCGCACTGTTCGACGTGAGCGACCCAGAGAACCCGGTGGAAATCTCAAAGTACGTGGTCGGAGAGAGAGGAACGGAATCACTCGCCCTCCAGGACCACAGGGCGTTCCTGTTCAGCAGACGCAAATCCCTTCTGGCCATGCCGATCGGATACTGGTACCAGCAGGAGGCCTACGTGTTCAACATCTCGCTGGAGAACGGCATAACTCTGAAGGGCACGATAGGGCACAAGGACTGGCAGGTCAAGAGGATACTCTACGTGGAGGACGCGCTCTACACGATTTCGGACGGCATGTTGAAGATAAACAGCATCAGCGACCTCGGTGAGATAAAGTCAGTCGAGCTCCCCGCCCCCTATCAGCAGCCCATATACAGGTGGATCGAGTAAATCATCATGACTTATATCCGCTCCCGCTTTCTTTTATTGGCGGTGCAATGAAGGTCCGCGGCGTGCTATTTGACATTGACGACACGCTGGTGAACTCGAGGCCGGCGATGGAGGACGCGTTGAAGGAGAACGCCAGGGCGCTCTCCGTGTTCGCATCATCGCACGGCTTGAATCACGACCCCGCGCGCATCCACAGCAAGCTCGTGGAGATCGATGAGAGGATGCACGCGACCTACACCTACAACAGGGATGAGTGGTGGCGGGCCGCGGTCATGGAGCTCTGGCCCGGGACCGAACTCAAGCCGGAAGAGGCCGGTGCTCTGACAAAAAGATACTGGGAAATCGTGAAGGAGAGATCAGCCCAATACCCGGATTCTGCGCCTGTGCTGGCGGAACTTAAAAAACGCGGGTACAGGCTGGCTGCCGTTACGGACACCGATGGAACCAGAGGGGTGAAGACCGAAAGACTGAGGAGGAGCGGGCTCATGGAGTTCTTCGATGCGGTCGTGATCGGGGGGGAGGACACGAAAAAGGTGAAGCCGGATCCTGAGCCATTCCTCCTGGCCGCCTCAAAGCTCGGACTGAGACCGGGCGAATGCGTGATGGTCGGAGACAGGCCGTACACCGACATAAGGGGGGCCAAAGCCGCAGGGATGTCCGCGATATGGCTGAAGCGCAGGGACTGGGACGCCCACGAACCGTGCGAAGCTGCCGTTGACTCGCTGCTGCAGCTGACCGAAATACTGAAGGCACCAGCCGGACGCTAGGTCCAGAGGCTCTTCAGCGTGTAGTACGCCTGTCTCGGGGTCTTTGCAAAAGTGCCGGATGATATTGAGGTTATTCCCCACCATTCCTCGTTCATGTTGTTCTGCCCGGCAACGTAGTCGTAGTAACCGCCGGAGGCCCATCCCGCGGTGGTGTCGTGAGATGATGGATTGCCAGCCTTCCACCACTCATCGGACCACTCGAAGAGCGTGCCTCCAAGACATCTGCCGCTCGGACCGAGGTTGCTGCTGATCTCGTTCCAGAGACTTTCGATATAGGCCGCCTGGGTCGATGGGTTCTCTGTCTGGGTGCGCGCGTCCAGCGCATCGCATCCCCACTCCGCAAGGATGAGCGGCTTGCTGGTCTTAGACCTGTAGTCCGAGAAAAGGTTGCCGAACGACTGGCCCCTGTAGGCGCTCACCCCCCACGCGTCCAGTGCTGTGAGGGATGCATCATCAGATCCGTAAGCAGCGCTGCCTATTGAACCTATCTCGCCCTCAACCGTGATAACCGGATGATAATTCTGCCCCTCCTCGCTGTGAGCTGCCTGGGCGGCTTCCTGAAGCAGGGAGTACCAGTAAGACCTGCTGGGGCTGGCGTGATAGTTCATCTCATTGCCAAGCGCCCACATAAGGACCGCCGGATGGTTCTTCCAGGTCCTCACCATCGAAACGAACCCGTTGATTATGCCCTGACGCACCGAAGAGTTTGACAGGTCGGCGCTCCAGTCAACCCAGTATCCCATTATGACATAAATTCCGCTGTTATACGCAGCGTCGAGTGCACCTCTGGACGCGTTCACAGCCGAATAGGTCCTGATGGTGTTGGCTCCCATGTCCCTCAGCATCGGAAAGTCGTTCGTGTAGGTGTCGGAGTAGGCCCACCAGCTGAATCCCCACTCAACGCTGCTCCCCACCGGTGTCGGAGAGTAGCAGACCCCTTTGATCGTGAATGGAGAACCGTTCACGATGACCTGATAGTTGCTTATCTGTACGCGCGAGGGCGGGACCACCTGGACCGTCCTTGAGGTGTTGTCCGTGGCCCCCTTATCGTCTGTGACCGTGAGCCTGACCGTGTACGTGCCTGCAGAGGCGTACCTGTGTGTCGGGTTCCTCTGCGTGGAGGTTGATCCGTCGCCGAAGTTCCACGACCAGGAAACGATGGTGCCGTCAGAGTCCGTGGAGTTATCTGTGAACTGGATGTCGTCGTCTATCAGCAGCAGCCCAGAGGCGTAGACGAAGCCCGCGGTCGGAGGCAGGTTCGCCACCGTTATCTCCCTGCTCGCGCTGCCGGTGGCACCCTTATCGTCTGTCACCGTGAGCGTGATTGTGTACGTGCCTGCAGAGGCGTACCTGTGGACCGGGTTCTTCTGAGTTGAGGTTGATCCGTCGCCAAAGTCCCACGACCAGGAAGAAACAGTGCCGTCAGGGTCCGCAGAATTGTCGGTGAACTGGACGTTGTCCGCAGTGGTCGGCGATGACGGTGAGAAGGAAAACCCTGCAACGGGCGGTTCGTTGGGTATCTCGTTGACCGTCAGGGTCAGAACGCAGCTCCGCTCCATGCCGCCGGGGCCCCTCACTATGATCGTGATCTCATGCGTGCCGGGCTGGGCAGTTGCGCCCACGTTTATTGTCATAATCGAGCTGAAGCTGGGCTTTCCCCCTGGCTGTGAGAACGAGATGGTCACGCCCTGGGGCTCACCGATGACCGTAAGGCTCACGTTCTCACCGTACCCTCCAGATGCATCAACCGTGAGCACGGCCGTGGCCGATGATCCTTGGTCCACTGAAACGTGCTCTGGGCTCAGGGAAACGCTGAAACCCGGCGCTTTCATCGTGAAGTAAACAACAAAAACGACAGCTGTTATCGCGATAGTTGCCAGGGCGGCCGCCGCAATTTTTCCTCTGGAGCCGCCCTCTTTTTTCCATCCTTCATAGTTCACTTCGGTCAAAGCAAACCCCTGCCCTGCCGTTTCCGACATAATAGATAACAGCACAATCTTTTAACAGCTTTTCAATGTGAATCATGAACGGGCACGATCACAGCACGCACGAAAGAACCGCCACAACGAGACCGACCACCGCACCGGCAATCATTACCTGCCTTTTACCGGCTCCCAGATCCTGAGTGCCGTCGAATATGGAGTCGATGAGCGCCAGCCTGAACAGGAGGGGAGCGCCAAAAAGAGCAGCGTACGCTAAGGCCATCATGGAGAAGGGAAGATGCTCGAACTCCGGCTGGCCGATAGATCTGCCCTTCCTGTATATCCAAACGTAATCGCATATGTCCTTCAGGAGAGCGGCAGAGACCGCAAATGCGAGCACATCTGTAGGCCTGAGGCGGAGGAAATCGGCGAGGAAATGAATGGAAATGATGAGGAAAAGGCTGATGGCAGAGCTCATGATGTAGAACCTGGCGCGTTTCATTGTACACCTGTTAAGGTACGTGCAGGAGGATTAACCTTTTTCGAGATACCATATCAAGATCGGCGGTGCCAATCTTTATTTTTTCAGAGAGGCGTTCATGAGCGGCAATTAACTTATGGAGAGTGAGGGGCGAACGAACGTGAGGGGTAAGTTGAAAAGAGCGACCAGGCTCTCCGGCCTGCTGATGCTGTCCTCCTGCTCATCAGCCTGCAATGTACACTGGCTGGAGCGGATACCGCGCCCCTTACCGAGAAAGCTGTTTTGAGGCAGAACAGACAGTTTGCAATCGTCGAGGTCAATGACAATTTTCAGACGTTGAGATTGTTTATCAACGTGATCTCCCTCGATCCCGGAGAAAATATAAAGACGGTGGTGCCGCTGAGGAATTTGCCCACGGGTCTTGAGGCTACCAAAACTGCAGGTCAGGTAATCATTGCTGGTTTCAGCTTCGGGGGTGCCTGTTCTTCACTAGTGGCCGCCGTGTCTGCTTTTAGGATTGAGATCAAGAAGACCGTTCTCGCAATGGTAATTTCCTCCGTCATCTGGTTTGCGTTTCTGGTAGCACAGCCCAATATCATATTTACTGCATTTGTTTTTTCAACTCTTGCGGGCGCCTTTTCTTTCTCCCTCACTCTCACGTCTAAAAAGAAGCAATAGGGGCCAGAAAAACTTTAACCATAACAATGTCATAAAATCATGCGGCATTTTGGAGTGAACCGCGAAGGTGATCGGGTGGACAAAAAACTCGTGATCCCGCTGGTGATTGCGGTTATTGCCGTGGGGCTTATTTTTTCCATGTTCTTCAGAACGGAGGCTCCACGGGTCGATGTCGGGTGGCTGCCAGTTGGAGACGTCCCTGCTCCCACCCACATAGTGGTGGCGCGCGGGGACGGGGAGGCCTGCATCTGGTGGGAGCCTCCAGAGGGCGGGGCGGACGGATACAGGATATACTTCCTGAACTATGCCCCTCTCTGGGAGGAGATCAACAGGGGGAAGACCGGTGGAGAAAACGACAGGCCCTTCATTGAGATATCCCTCTCCAGCCCCCCGTCCGGATTCGATCCCGAGCACCCGCGAATGAGGCTGACCGGGCTGCGTAACGGCGTTCACTGCGTGCTCGGGCTCTCAGCCTGGAGGTACACAGGAGGAGGAAAGATTCAGAGCGAGCCGGTGCCGCTCCCGGCGACTGCCTTGGCCCCGCTTCCGAAGGGGGTTGCGGCGATAGTTCAGGAGGGTGGCGCGTACGACAGGGGGGACCTCAGGGATGCGGTCGAGAGATATCTCGAGGCAGCGGTTGGCGAGCTCTCACCTTTCGGATACTGGAACGCTGGAGTGCGGGAGATCAGGCGGGAGAAGGTCCTTGAGATACCGGATCTCGCTGACGGGATAATAGAAAGCGTGATCTCCTGGGGGGGGAACGCGCTTGAGGATCTTAACGCCTTTCAGGGATGGCTGGAGAACGCCGGGCTGTCGGTTCCCTGGGATTTGACCAACAACTTGGATCTGGCCAGAAACGCAATCGTTGAGAGGACCGAAAAGATCGGAGAGATGTCCGGAAAGATCT
>JAWCKV010000027.1:0-11174 GCA_038851565.1 Hadarchaeales archaeon (SeqCode)
ATGGCTTAAATCCCTTCCTTTTTCAGCCGGGCGTTTTTTCGATTGTGTTTAAACCAAGTGCGCGAAATTAATAAAGGTGTGCTCTTGCCTGTCAGGATACTGGCCCACGGAGATGCGGACGGGATATGCGCTGCTGCCCTTGTCAAATCAAGATTCCCGGATGCTGAGGTCTGGTTCGCCAGGCCGGTAAGCCTCCCCCGAT
Organism: Hadarchaeales archaeon (SeqCode); assembly: GCA_038851565.1. Taxonomy (GTDB): domain Archaea; phylum Hadarchaeota; class Hadarchaeia; order Hadarchaeales; family Hadarchaeaceae; genus JAWCKV01. Next base: position 203 of record JAWCKV010000027.1, read on the forward strand.
ATCTTGCCGAGGTCGAACCCGGAACCACCGTGATCATATGCGATGTTGCCATAAGCGAGACCCAGAAGGAGGACCTGTTCAAGCGCATCCGTGAGCTTGCGCAGAGGGACGAGGTGATATACATGGACCACCATCCGCTGCCGCCGGATACCCTCAAGAAGGATGTTCCTGCGACGCAGTTCGCGCACGAGATAGGGGTCAGCACATCTGAGCTTGCCTTCAGGATATTCATTCAGGACCAGAGGTCTGACCTCGACCGCGTGGCTCTCTGGGGAGCGATAGGGGACTACTGCGAGGAGACGGACTTTGTCAGGGACGGCCTGAGCAAGTACGACAGGCGCACAGTGTACATGGAGGCGGGCCTGCTCAGCCAGGCCCTGGGAGACGCGGCTGGAGATTACGACTACAAGAGGGAGGTGGTGCTCAGGCTTTCCAGGGGGGAGCTCCCGACTGAGATACCTGGAATAGTCGACAGGGCGATAAAGGCCACCAGAAAGGAGTGGGAGACGTACGAGTACGTGAAGGGGCACGTGGTTAAGGAGGGCAACCTGGCCATAGTCTACGACCTCCCATCCGGGAGCCTTGGAAAGGCGGCGATGCACGCGCTTGGCGTAGCAGGGACAGACGTCGGCCTCTGCACGAGAAGAGACGAGAACGAGGTGGACGTCAGCTTGAGGAGAAGGGCGGGAGCGAAAATAGACCTTAACCTGCTTTTGAGGCATATAACTGCCAGGCTCGGAGGCTCAGGGGGAGGGCATGAGGGGGCTGCCGGTGCCACGATTCCCGTAGATCTCCTGCCGGTCTTCATTGAAACCCTGAAAAAGGAGATAGCTCCCGTGATCGGAAGGGAGCCCGGCCTGAGGAGGTAGGTGGCGCCGGGGGGAGGACTCGAACCTCCGACCTCACGGTTTCAGCACGGCGCGCGTCGTCCATTTTTCATGGAGGTTCGCTCTTCATCCGCGCGTTTAACAGCCGTGCGCTCTACCTGCTGAGCTTTCGGGCTGCTGGCACAGCACCCCGGCACCCCGGCGTCATTTCTCAATTTTGATGTGGCGCTAATAAGCCCTTGGGTGGCTACCCGCTGGCGACTCCCTTCAGGATCAGGGCCAGCGATTCCCGTAGATTCCTTTTGTTGTCGAATTTTTCCACGATTTCCTCAAGGCGCGCATGGCTCATCTTCTTTATCCTCCCGCATTCCCTGATCAGAAGCGGCATTGTCCTTGTCACATTGTCCACGATAGTCACGCTGGCCGCCCTCGCTGTTCTGGACAGGGGATTCAGGTCTATGGCTATGATCTTCTTTCCCAGCTTTCTCAGCGCCTGTGTCCGGTCGCCGTCCTCCAGCGGCACGAGCACTACATCTGCAGCCGCTATCCCTCTCCTGTCCACAACCCTTCTTTCGCTGTGTACCTCGGGAATGCGCTTGAGGAATCCTGCCTCGGTTCCCAGAACCCTCGCGGCTCCGTGCGCCTTGAGCCATTTTTCTATCCTCCTTATTCTCTCCCCGGATCTGTGAAACAGGTTGACCTCGATCTCAGATCCCGTGATCCTCGCAAGCCTCACGGTTTCACGTGGAACTAGGGCAGCCGTATTTCCATTGACCGATATCACCGGATGTCTTGCGAGAAGCATGAGGGCTGCAGCGGCCCTTACTGCCCGCCTTGCCGGTTCCGTGGTTTTCTCCCCAAGCAGGTAGTCAAACGCCTCTCCTCTTCCGTGAGCAGCCAGCCCCTCGGGGACCACCATCCCGCGCCTGAACCCTTTAACTATTTTTTCCCTCATGCGAAGAGATTCTGCACGCGGGTGACGTGGGGAGATGTATGACATCCTATCAGGTGAAGTACTCTGCCCGGGAGAAAAGCTTTTTGAAGCGTCGATTTTATCTCTAATGGATAACATGAGGATAAACCCCCTGGCCATAATCCCTCTTGCGCTGGCCATGCTTGCGCTCGTCATCTCAGCATTCACAGTGGGCTGGTCCCCATCTCTCATGGCGATCACCATTGGACTGGCAGTTGCCACCGCCCTGGTTGCGATCGCCACCCTCTTCCAGTACACGAGGTCTTCCGCCGAGGCCAAGCAGGTCCCGGTTGAGAACTTCTCGCTGTGGGCAGATGTGGGGGAGCCGGCCGCGGAGCTGAGGCGTATGGGGTATGAAAATGTTCAGGCGGCCGTTAGGATAGCAGCGGCAGACCTGGGATCCCTCGCCGCCAACGCGGAGCTCCTGTCAGCCAGAATTGCCATGTTGCTGGGCAAGGAGGGCTTTGCGGAGCTAAGCTCGTCAGGGGTTCACAGGGAGGTTGAGAAGATAGCGCGCGGAGTCAACTTGGTGGTCGAAAAGCTCAGATCCGGAAATGGCCTCTCCCCGGAGATCGTGGCCCCGCTTGAGGAGCATGCTTCCTCGGCGGACAGGGTGGCGAATAAGCTCTTCGAGTTCGAGAAGGGAAAGTCGGAGGTCGTGAGGATATACGTGGATCCCCTCCGCAGGGCTTCTGAAAAGCTCTCCAGGGATCTCAGGGTGGCGTTCGGCAACATAAATTCGTTCATTTCAGGAAAGCCGCCCCAGTGAGGGAAATATTTGAAAAAGCCCCACGTCAATCTTGTCTTCATTGGCCACGTTGATCACGGCAAGTCCACCCTCATAGGCAGGATACTTGTTGAGCTGGGGATAGCCTCAGAGAAGGACCTGTCGCCGGAAGCGGGAAGCTTCAAGTTCGCCTGGTTGATGGACCGGGAGAAGGAGGAGCGCGAGAGGGGGCTCACGATCGACATAGCCTACCAGAAGATAGAGACATCCAGAAACGTGATAACAATAATAGACGCTCCTGGTCACAGGGACTTCGTGAAGAACATGATAACAGGGGCAAGCCAAGCCGACGCCGCTGTTCTTGTGGTGGCAGCGGACGATGGGATAATGCCGCAGACGAGGGAGCACGTCGCACTCGCATTCACCCTCGGGGTAAATCAGCTGGTGGTTGCCATAAACAAGATGGACCTCGTCGGATACGAGCAGAAGGTCTACTCGGAGCTGAGGGAGAAGCTGATCTCGCTGCTGACCAGCGTCGGGTACAGGAGGGCGGAGGAGTTCCAGTACATCCCAATTGCTGCGTTTCACGGGGAGGGGATAAAGGCGCACAGCGCCAAGATGCCCTGGTACAGGGGCCCCACCATCATTGAGGCCATCGAGGCCCTCGTTGAGCCGCCAAAGCCGGTTGAAAAGCCCCTCCGGGTGCCAATTCAGGAGGTCTACTCGATAACCGGAGTGGGCGTTGTGCCTATAGGGAGGGTTGAGACAGGGGTGTTGAAGGTGGGCGACAGGGTTATTTTCGAGCCGGCGGGGAAGGTGGGGGAGGTCAGATCAATAGAGATGCACCATGAACCGCTGGAGAGGGCGGAACCGGGGGACAACATAGGTTTCAGCGTGAGGGGAGTGTCCAAGGGCGAGATAAGAAGAGGCGATGTGGCAGGTCCTCCGGACAGGCCTCCGACCGTGACGAGGGAGTTCGTGGGAAAAATAATCGTCCTCACGGTGCCCACCGAGCTCTCTTCCGGATTCGCACCGCTTTTCCACTGTCACGCCGCCCACTCTCCGGGAAGGTTCGTTGAGATTCTTCAGAGAATAGATCCCCGCACCGGAGGCGTTGTGGAGGAGAATCCAAGAGCCCTGAGAAGGGGGGACGCGGGGCTGGTCCGCGTGGTTCTTGATAAGCCCATGGTGATTGAACGGGCGGGAGATCTTCCGGAGCTGAGCAGGTTCGCGGTGAGGCACGGAGGCCAGACGATAGCGGCAGGCATATGCACGGACCTTGTTCCCCTAAAGAGTTAGGGCCTGAGCAGGGTGGGCGGAGCGAGTTTGTGTTCGGTTCTCCTCTCCCTCTCGATGAACTTTATGACGGTGTCCTGGTCCACGCCTGCGCATCTTGCGATTGTGGCGGGCCTCAGCTTAAGGTCTAGCCCCGCATATATCACGTCCAGCTTTTCGTACGGGATGCCGAGTTCCCCCTCATCCGTCTGTCCCCTCCACAGCCCTGCCGATGGCTTTTTTCCTATTATATGCCTTGGGACTCCAAGATACCCCGCAAGCTGCAGCACCTGGGTTTTGTACAGGTGCCCTATTGGCAGCAGGTCTGCCCCCCCGTCCCCGAACTTGGTGAAGTAACCCGCCCTGATCTCGCTCCTGTTGCCACACCCAAGGACCACGCCGTTCAGGAGGTTTGCATAGTAGTAGAGAACCGTCATCCGTATCCTGGGCTTCAGGTTGGCAAGGGGGAGCGGATTCTCGCCCGTCTTGTCCGGGAGTATCCCCATCAGGCTCTGTATGGCGGGGGAGATCTCTATGATCCTGAACCTTATCCCCAAGGAGGTCGCCACTTCCCGTGCGTCCGCAACGTCATGCGGATCCGTGACGTTGCTTTCTGGAAGCGATATTCCAAGAACGCTCTTTCCACCCAGGGCCCTGGCGGCCAGCGACGCGACCACGCTGGAATCAACGCCTCCACTCATCCCGATTATCGCCCAGTTCGCCCCAGCCTTTCTGAAGACCTCTGAGATGAAACTTCCTATCCTCCGTGTCTCCTTGTCCGGGTTTATCCTCAGGTACTCCGCTATTCTCTCCGAGGCAGTTTTGGCGCTCATTTCCATCTCCTAGAACCTTCTCGGGTAGGAGCCCAGGACCTTCAGCATCGCTGTTTTTTTTCTTACTCCCTCAATTGCCTCCTTAACGGTCGGGTCCTCCCTGTGGCCCTCGAGATCTATGAAGAAGAGGTAATCCCCGAGCGCTTTTTTGGAGGGACGGGACTCTATCTTTGTTAGATTTATCCTTCTCGACGAGAATTCCCCGAGGATCTCGTGGAGTATGCCAGGCCTGTCCCTGGCGGTGTAGAATACTATTGAGGTCTTGTCCTTCCCGGTCCTGCCGGAGTCCGATCTGGAAATGCATAGGAATCTGGTGAGGTTCGGTTCAGCAACTTTGACCTCATCAAGCACCTTCAGCCCGTAGATCCCCGCAAGCTCCCTGGGCCCCAGCGCAGCGATGTCGTCCGATCCGGCGTTTTTCACCTCCTCGGCCGCCCGTGCCGTGCTTGCCGTTTCCACGGTTTCCGCCCCTGGGAGCTTTTTCCTCAGGTATTCTCTGCACTGGGCCAGGGCCTGCGGGTGAGAGAGGACCTTCATCACCTTTTTGATGTTTGAGCCCCGGTTTCCGAGCAGGAAGTGATCAACTCGATAGACGATTTCTCCCCGCACCCTGAGCTCCATCCATGCAAGAGCGTCGAGGGTTTCCCCAACTGATCCGTTTCTGAGGCTCTCGACCGGAACTACCCCCACATCAACTCTTCCATCGACTACGGCCTCAGCCACATCCGTTATGGTTGGGAAATAGACCAGTTCACACCTCCCGTACTCCTGCCTCGCCGCGAGTTCCGCATAGGTGCCTCTGGGACCCAGAACCCCCACCCTCATCTTTTCCTCCCCTCAAATCTCCTGTATAACTCTCTGTAGCTTTTTTCAAGTTCACTCCTGTCGAACATCTTCATGGCCCTCTTGAGGAATTCCGGCGTTGATCTGAAGTCCCCACTGGAAAAGGCAAGATCCAGGGAACGACATGCCTCAATGAAGTGACTCCTGATTATCCTGCTGTACCTGTTGTGCACCTGTATCTCTCCGTACATCTTGAGATCCCCGCGCAGGAGGCATTTCGCGAGTTCCCTGAGCTCCTCGAAGATGGGGGTTCTTATCTTCCCGGTTTTGCAGTATTCCTTTAGGGTGCTGGCGGAAGCGAGATATGAGATTAGCGTGAAATGCGTCAGCGACTGGATAACGGACATCAGCCTGTCATGCTCCTCCGCATCCATCTCCGTGAATGTGGCTCCATTCTTCACCATGAACTGCTTCAACCACCTGTACCATCTTCCGGTTTTTACTGGAACCGATATGACATCCTTACCCCTCAGGGTGGTTGCGCCGGGCCCGAATAGAGGGTGTACTGATGCGAGCTCTATCCTGCCCTTGAACTCCTTCATGACCTCCACGACTTCACTTTTCACTGATGAGATATCAACCAGAAGCGCGCCTGTCTTCATAAAGCCAAGAGCTGACCTCACCACCCTCGGGGTTTCGGATATTGGAACCGCTACTAGGATTATGTCCGCGCTCCTCACGGCCTCGTGCTGTGGAGCGGAGGAGACCCCGAGCCTGGAGGCGGCATCGTCTGCAATTTTCCTTTCTATGTCGCACAGCGTTACCTTCCCCTCCTCCTTCAGAAGATTTGCAAACCAGCTCCCCATAGTCCCCGCCCCAATGATTGTTATCTTCATATCCTCCTCAGCTCCATTTGGGCCGCTTTTCTCATGACCTCTACTGGGGCCCTTTTTCCAGTCCATATCTCAAAGGAGAGGGCCCCCTGATGAACCAGCATATCCACCCCCCGTATTGTCTTCGCGCCGGCCTTTTTCGCCTCCCTCAGAAGCCTGGTTTCCTGGGGCTTGTACACTATGTCAAATACGACTGCGTTATCCGGTATCATCTTCGAAGTGAGAAGAGTGCGTTCGCTCTCGGGATACATCCCCACGGAGGTTGCGTTTATGATTATGTCGGAGCCCATCGCCGCCGTTGAGAGCTCATCGCCCCTGAGAGCCACGCACCTCACATCCTCCCCCAGTTTTTCTTTTATGTCCCTGGCGAGGGCGCTTGCGCGGGGGATCGTCCTGTTTGCGATCGTGAGCTCTGCGCCCTCAGCCGCAATGGAGAAAGCTATTGCCCTGGCCGCCCCTCCGGCTCCCAGCAGCAGCACCTTTTTTCCGCTGACCCTCGTGGCCGCCTTCAAGGCTCTAAGGGCCCCAGGCCCATCCGTGTTGAACCCGATCAGCTTTCCGCCGGCATTCTTTATCGTGTTGACTGCACCCACCAGACTGGCAGTCTCGTGAAGTTCGTCCATGAATGGCATCACGGCTACTTTGTGAGGGATGGTGACGTTCGCTCCGGCGATGCCGAGTGCCCTGATCCCAGCTACCGCGTCCTGAAGATTCGGGGGAGGAACGTCAGCGGCCACATAGACGCAGTCGAGGCCCAACTGAGAAAATGCAGCATTGTGCATGGAGGGGGAGGGGCTGCCCTTCACGGGGTGCCCTATGAGCGCGAATACCTTCATTCGCGGACCTCCAGCTCCCTGAGGTAATGAATCCACTCCACGGCTGTTTTCAGGTCCGGTTGACCGGGAGCGGTTTTCTCAAGCACACCGGCATACATCCATGGTGAGCCCAGCACGGGTGCTATGTACCTGGTGATCTTCCCAGCCTCACCCATGGCAAATGATATCAGCGGAACTTCGGAGCGTTCCTGCGTTCTCACGAGGAACTCCAGCATCCTCGTTGCATCCTCACGCGTTTTTGCCATCGTCACTATCTTCACGAAGTTTCCCTTGTCTGTCGCCTTTTTCAGGATATCTTCAAGGAACTCTGGTTTCGGAGTCCCTGAAAACTCGTGATGGGAGATCAGCACCGAGATCTTCTTCCGCCTGGCTTCGTCCAGCACCTCGCGCATTAGGTCGGGAGGAGTTGACAGCTCGACGTCAACACACGATGGGCGGAGGTCCATGGACTCCAGAAGAGCGCCCACTCTTTCCTTCTCTCCTCCCTCGTAACCTCCGCCTTCCTTCCTTGGGCGATTTGTGAGTATCAAGGGAATCCCGCAGGGCATTATCCTGCTGAGGTCCAGTTTCTTCCCGGCAAGGTCCATCCTGACCTCCACAAGGTCGGCTTCCCCAGCGAGTTTGATCTTCCTCTCCATCTCGCTTTCTTCCCTGCCGGCGATGGATGCGCAGACGGCAGGCGTCTTGACTTTGTGCTTCCCGACGAAGATCTCCCCCATGGACTCGCCCTCACCTCTCAACTATCGTCTCGTCAACCTTTATTCCAAAGTGCCTCCCGGTCTTTTCCACGCGCATGAGCACCTCGTCGCCCTCTCTGAGCCTCGTAACTGATATCGGATTCCCATCCGCGCTTACAAGGTTTATCGTTTCTGCGTTCTGAAGGAGCGTTCTGTACTTCTCCCCTCCGCATTCGACCTCAACCAGCGTCATCGGCCTTCTCTCTATTTTTATCCTGCCCACTATCGCAGTTCTTCCCCTCCCCTTGCTGTTGACTATGAGTACCTCGTCCCCCGCCTTCAGCTCAGAGATGTACTTGGTTCTTCCCCCTGGCAGAAGCACATATGCATGAACTGCTCCAGCGTTGACCCTGAAGGGACGCGGCTCAACGAAATCCGAGTGCAGCGTCTCGGAGTGTACCAGGAAAAGACCGCTCGCCTGGCCGCCGACAAGCATCCCTTCGCCCACCTCCATGAGGGTGGTTGTGTCTATGCAGGCTCTGTCTCCCAGCCCTACAGGTTTGACCAGTGTCACCCTGCCCCGGACGAGCTCCACTTTTTCCACGTTCGCGGCATCCAGACGCTCCCTGACCCTTGCTATCTCCTCTGGCCCCCGGGACCTTGGATCCAGAAGGATCCCGTCTGCCCCGGCCTCCAGCGTGTCCACCGCCAGCCTGGCCTCCTCGGCATCTCTGACCCCGGCCAGTATAGTCACGGTTCCCTTGAGTTCAGCTATCAGGTTCTCGAGCGGGATCACCTTCCATCCGGGAGTCATCACGAGCAGGTAGTCGGCCAGCTTTCCAAGCTCGACGGCAAGCCTTTCCGACTGCTTGTCCTTCACAGTTACGAGAACAGCGACTTTTTTTCCCATTTTTCTTGCGGACTGGATCTCAAATGCGGCTTCGTTCTTTTTCCCCTCCTCTGGGCATACAATAGATATGCTGGCGCTGTTGTCAATTCCGCGGCACGCTGTTAGCGTTCCCCCTATCCCAATCACTTCCTGAACGTCCTCGGGTTTAACGACAATGGCATCGGCCCCAGCCTCAACGGCCTTGAGGATGAACGGTCTCTTTTCTTCTCGACCTTCCCCCCAGTCGGCAAGGACCCAAAGCAGCTTGTGCAAGGCCTCACCTGAGCTCTCGCATCGCTCTCTCAACGCCTGCTCCTTCATGGACTACCGTGGCAAGCGCTCTCGTCATGGCTGCTGGGTCTTTGTGCTGAAATATGTTTCTTCCTATGGATATCCCTATGGCCCCCGCCTCCATGGCTTCGTGTGCCATCTCCAGCACCTCGCGGGGGGTGGACATCTTTGGGCCCCCTGCTATGACAATCGGAACCGGACACCCCCTAACGACCTTTCGGAAGGTTGAGGGGCTTCCGGTGTAGACGGTCTTCACTATGTCTGCCCCCAGCTCTGCCCCGACCCTTGCGGCGTGTGCGACCAGCTCCGGGTTGTGCTGGTTTTTAATCTTGGGCCCCCTGGGATACATCATTGCGAAAAGGGGCATGCCCCACCTCGCGCAGGCCTCAGCGGTTCTGCCAAGCTGCTCAAGCTGCTCGTTCTCGTTTGGTGCTCCCACGTTCACGTGGATCGATATGCCGTCGGCTCCGAGCGAAATCGCCTCCTCCACGCTGCTAACGAGCACCTTGCTGTTTGGGTCTGGTCCCAGGGACGTGCTTCCCGAGATGTGTATGAGCAATCCGATGTCCTTACCGTAACCCCTGTGCCCGGCCCGCACTATGCCCTTGTGCAGGACCACCGCATTCGCGCCCCCCTCCGCCACCTTATCGATTACTCTGGTCATGTCCTCTATTCCGGGTATGGGGCCCATGGAGAGTCCGTGATCCATGGGCACGATCACAGTGTGGCGGGTTCTTCTGTCTATTATCCTCTCGAGCCTTATTCGCTTTCCCACATCTGACATGGGCTCCACCTTTCTGTGGTTAGTTTTAAGCCCATTTAACCCCATCGCCACTGTGTGGCGCGGGTTTCAGAGAGGTTGATAAGATAGTCAGCGTAGAGATGTAGGGAAAGGATGCCAGCTGTCGTGATAAGGGACGGCAGGATAGTTCTGCCTGAGGGCATCATTAGAGGGGAGCTCTCGATAGAGAATGGCAAGATAGGCACAATAGCCCTGACAGGGATACCAAGGGGAGACGTGGAGATCAGGGCAAGAGGAGGGCTGGTGATCCCGGGAGCTATAGATGGGCACACGCACTTCTACAGCAGGAAGTACATATACCGCGAAAACTTCAGGACCGGCAGCATCGCAGCCGCAGCCGGCGGCGTGACGACCGTTGCGGTTTCCCTGCTGGACGATCCGATAAAAACGCCGAAGAAAGCGCGTGAGGTGATAGAGTTCGGGGAGAAAAATTCAATGGTGGATTTCATGCTCCACGCGGGCAACCTCACTCCGGGCTCCATAAAAAACATGGTGAAGCTCGCCTCCATTGGGATAAGATCTTTCAAGGTATCGAATTGCTATCCCAACCCCTGCAGCTACGAGGGAATGGGGAGGATGATGGAGCTGGCGACAAAGCTGGATTCCCTGATGATAGCATACCCCGAGGATGTGGTTGCCCTCAGGGAGGTCAGGAGAAAGCTGATAAGGGAGGGAAAGAGGGACATCCTCGCGTACATGCAGGGACATCCGGCAGAGGCGGAGGAGAGGGGAATCGAAAAGATCGCTGAGATGGCGTTGCGTAGCAACTGCCCGGTCCACTTTGCTCCCGTAACCACAGAGTCCGGCTCGAAGGTGGTATCAAGCTACAAGAAAAAGAGGAGCAGGGTTACAGCCGAAACGTGTCCGCATTATCTGGTTTTCAGCGCGGAGGATTTTAAGAGGATGGGGCCCTGGATAAAGGTGAGCCCTCCCATAAGAAGTCCAGGCGATGTGGCAGCCCTATGGTCGGCGATTGAGGATGGCACAATAGATATGGTCACCAGTGGGCATGCCCCCACAACAAAGGCTGAGAAGATGGGGAAAATTAGCGTATGGGGAAGTCCCTCCGGGATTCCCAGCCTGGAGACCCTGATCCCAGTGCTTTTCACGGAAGGCGTGGCGAGGGGAAGAATGTCGGTAGAAAAGATGGTATCGCTCCTTTCCTC
>JAWCKV010000028.1:0-10923 GCA_038851565.1 Hadarchaeales archaeon (SeqCode)
CCGAGGGATTGCCCCAACATGCAAAAAGCGTCAGGATCAGGGTGGTGGATAAAAATGGGTAGCGAGATACTCGATGAGGTATTTGAGGTGATCAGGGGGAGAATGCAACATCCCAGAGAAGGTTCCTACGTCTGCAGACTTATATCTGAGGGCAGAACAGCCGAGAAGGTCATGGAAGAATGCAAGGAACTGATAGAGTCCGCAGAAAGCGGGGAGAAGGAGCACATTGTCCACGAGGCCGCCGACCTCTTCTTCCACTCAATGGTCCTAATCGCGGAAAAAGGAGTGGATCTCGAAGAAGTTATGGAGGAGCTGAGGAGGAGACGCAGATGAAGCTCAGCAGAAAAAACGCAGAGGCCGTGATAGAAGAACTCGAGTTCAAGGATGGGCTCGTCACCGCGATCGTCAGGGACTGCCGGTCTGGGGACATTCTAATGGCGGCGTTCCAGAACAGGGAGGCGGTGCTGAAAACGCTCACCGAGGGGATGATGTATTACTGGAGCAGGTCGAGGGGCAAACTCTGGAGGAAGGGGGAGATATCCGGACACGTTCAAAGGCTCAAAAATTTGAGGGTGGACTGCGACGGAGATGCCATTCTTTACGACGTCGAACAGGTAGGTGCGGCCTGCCACGAGGGATACCGCTCATGCTTTTTCAGGAGGATAAGAGACGGAAAGCTGAAAGCCTTCATGAAAAGAAAATTCAAGCCTGAAGATGTCTACGGAAAAGGGTAGGTCGCTTGAGCCCCTTGGACGCCATCAAAACCTCCTTCAATCGAAATGCTCCTGCGATAACATTTGTTGTTCTCGTTTCTCTTTTTTCGATCTTCATCAGTACGACCTATCACCTGCTCACCACCCGGCCGCAGGAATTCGCGCACAATCCAAAGGTTCGGGAATATGAGAACACCGTGGGGAAGGTGATGGAGATGGACCCCTGGGAGAGGGTTCAGTATTACTGGGGCAACAACCTGAAGGCAGCATGTATCAGTGCTGCCGGTTCTCCATTCTACTACCCACTGACCACCTCCATTGTAACCGGATACTACGCCGGCATCGCCATCACCTACGTCAGCCACATATACGGTGGAGAGGTTGGGCTCGCCTTTTCAGCCCAGATCTTTGTACACGGAATACTGGAACTTACAGGAATATACCTGATCGCGGCCGGAGGTCTGAGGATGGCGTGGCTACTCTGGGTACTGATCGGAAGCTTGAGCAAACGCAGGAGATCTGGGCCCATGATCAAACGCGTTAAAGCTGCCAGCGTAGATCTTCTAACGCTTTTCCTGCTTGGCGTTGCGATGATATTCATTGCGGCGCCGCTGGAGGCGTATGTCTCTCCATCCGCCGGGGGACTCTTCACCGCAGAACCGATATTGTCCGTGCTGTTTCTGGCCGGAACAGTGGCCTTTTACTCCATCCTTGTAAAACCCGGAATGGGAAGAATGGCTCGAGTTGCAGGTGAGACCCTCAGAAAATTGAAGACAAGGGAATTCGTTCCAGAACACCTGTCCTCATTCATCTTGATCTTCTTTCTTGCACTGGGCATTGCCGTCTTTCTTTAATCCTATGCCCTTGACCCCCAGCTTTCCGGGACTTCCCGTACTTCCCTCAACTTTGAACCTTATTCCCAAGATATGCTCAGCTATTTTCACGTTTGTCAGGGCGTGAGAGGTCAGCTCAGAGCAGGTTACCTCTGAGATGCCATCCGCCAGCGCCATATAAGGCACCACCTGGTCAGCCAGATGCCTGTCCACCGCGCATGATGTGTCCAAGGATCTTATCAGCTGCTGGGCGGCCTCAACGCCAACCTGCTCCGCTGGCTTTCCTGGAGCACCGAGGGCACTCGAACCAATAACACATCCCCTCTCTGTTTGCGCCCAGAGAGTTATGCCCGCACCGGGACCAAGGTGCGGGTCCTCGGAGGGAGGATATGACTCCGTTTCAATTCTAACGTTGGGATATCCTGCCCTCAAAAGTGTGATGCTCGCAGAATGTGCCATCCTCCTCGCCACATGCTCCGGGAGCCTAACGCAGTGTGAGATGCCCTTTATCTCCTTCACCTTCCCGCAATCCAGCATGGCAATCGGCAGGAACTCCCCAACTGGCTCCATTCTGGCCACCACCACTCCTCCCCCTCTGGGGTAGTGCCCTCTCCTGAGACACTTAAGATCTACCTGATAGCCCATCCTCTTCAGGACTGGAACCGTGACATGCCTCAGGTAGTCCACCGGGGGCGCCTTTGGGTTATCAGTTCCCCCTGTGACCTCAACCTCAACTGGTCTGTCCGCAAAAGCGGAGGCGATCATCAGTGGCTGAATTGCCAGAATCGTGCTCCCCGCAGTTCCTATTGAAACGCGGTATCTTCCGCCCTTTATGCGCCCGGGCTCAAACGTCAACTCCATTGAGTTCAGATGTGCTCCCTCAACCTTCGCGTCTGATATCATGGCCAATGCCTCCACGCTGCTTAGATGCTGATGCTGCAGGCCCGGGTTGTCCCTCCTGGCCCTTATGTTGTAGATCCTCACGGCCTGACCAGACACGGCGCTCAAAGCAAGCGCCACCCTCAGCACCGCCCCTCCTCCCTCCCCCATCGAACCGTCTATCTCTATCATCGGACGCGCCTCCGCTATGTTAATATCAAATGTATGCCTGCTTCCTAATGTGAAGTTCACCGGTGAAGTTCTAAAACTTGTCAGTAGGGTGCCAAGGGGGAGAATAACCACCTACGGTGAGATCGCGAGGGCGCTGGGCAGGCCGAAGGCCGCGCGCGCGGTCGGACTGGCCCTCTCGAAAAACCCATTTCCAGGCAGGATACCCTGCCACAGGGTGATAAGGCGGGATGGCGGGCTCGGCGGTTATTCTCTCGGGATCAAGCTCAAGGAGAGGATGCTGCGAGAGGAAGGCATTGAAATTCGTAATGGCAGGATTCAGGTTGAGAGGTACTTTTTCAGGATCGCGTGAGGACCCGGGCCCGCGACAGCTTTTTTAACCTTTCCTCCGCACCTATCCTCTTCAGTATCCTCACGACAGATTCGGGCACAAGACTTTCCCACTTTGCTCCCTCAGCCATCCTCCTCCGTATGGTCATCCCCTGATAATCCCTCCGTCTGAAGAGGGGCTGGGTGCGCACCTCGTATCCGCGCTCCTTGAAAAGACGCTGCACCCAGGGATTACCTGAGTACACAACAGAGAACTTTGGGACCAGTGACTCCACATGCGGGACCCATCTTTCGTCGTCGTGGACATCGGGTATCCCCACTATCTTCACTCTGGAGAGATCAATTCCTGCCTCATTCAACGCAGCCTTCAGCATCTCCTCGCGCTCGCTCGCCGTTAACGGGTTTTCGAACGTGTTTTCCTCCTGTGAGCTCCCTATGCCGATTATGAGCTCGTCCATTTCACCCAGTATGTACTTAAAGGCTTCAACGTGCCCCAGGTGAACCGGCTGAAAACGCCCTATGAATATGCCCCTTTTTACCAGAGCCCCACCCACAACCCAACTCCTTCCCTAAATTTAATCCCACCGCCAGTGCCCTCCCTGCGGTCGGGAAGTTTTATTCCGCCGGAGCTATATGGAAATGGGCCCAACATGATCGTTTCAGAAGCCAAGCGCAGGATCGTCTCGGAGGAGATGAAAAAGATCGCTGAAAAGGAGGGAAGAACACCCGATTTCATCATGCGGGGGGTGGCAAGCGGGAGAATAGTCATCCCAAAAAATGTGAGGAGGGATGACATCATCATCTGCGGCATAGGAGAAGGGCTCCCCACCAAGGTGAACGCGAACATCGGGACATCTCCCGACTATGTCAAGGTCGAGGAAGAGCTGGAGAAACTCAAGGTGGCGGTCGAGCATGGAGCGGACACTGTCATGGACCTCAGCATAGGGGGCGACATAAGGGTGATCAGGAGAAGGATAATAGAGAATTCCTCCGTGCCGATCGGGACGGTTCCCATATATCAGGCCGGCATTGAGGCCGCGGAGAACGGAAGCATTGCGGAGATGACCTCCGACAGCATATTCAACGCAGTGAGGGAACATGCCTCGGACGGCGTGGACTTCATGACCGTGCACTGTGGCATGACTAGGGGCCTCCTTGAGAACATGAAGAGGAGCGGCAGGATTCTCAACCTCGTCAGCAGGGGAGGGGCTTTCATGGCAGCATGGATGATAGAAACTGGAAGAGAAAATCCGCTCTTTCAGGAGTTCGACTACCTGCTCGAGATAGCGAGGGAATTCGACGTCACGCTGAGTCTGGGGGATGCCATGAGGCCCGGGTGTCTGGCGGACGCCTCGGATGAACTGCAATTTGAAGAGCTCATCACGCTGGCAAAGCTGGTGGAAAGGGCCAGGGAGAGGGATGTTCAGGTCATCGTGGAGGGGCCAGGGCACCTGCCTCTTGACCACATATGGGCAAATGTCAGGCTGGAGAAGGACCTGTGTAAGGGCGCCCCATTCTACGTGCTCGGCCCGCTCGTAACAGACATAGCCCCCGGATACGACCACTGGGTGGGCGCCATCGGTGGGGCTGTCGCCGCCTGGGCCGGGGCGGATTTCCTCTGCTATCTGACCCCCGCCGAACACCTTTGCCTCCCATCGATTGAGGAGGTGAGGGAGGGCGTCATAGCAACTAAAATAGCTGCACATGTGGGCGACATCGCAAAGGGAATGGCCTTGCAAAAGGATCTGCTGATGGCGGAGGCAAGAAGGAAGCTTGACTGGGGATCGCAGTTCAACCTTGCAATCGATCCTGGGAAGGCTAGGAGCCTGAGGAACAAAAGGCCACCTGCACTTGATCCAAAAACTTGCGCAATGTGTGGGAAGTGGTGCGCGATAAAGATAGTGGAGGAACATCTAAAAAAAGTTGAGAAAGATTTATAACAAAGGATGTCTGTAGGTATTGATTTCGATGAAGCTCTTCACGGCTGGTCCGGTGGCATGCAGGCCCGAGGTCCTGCAGGAGATGGGCAGACAGATGTTCAGCCACCGGAGCAAGGAGTACAAACAGATACACCAGCAAACCGTCGAGCGCCTTTCAAAGTTCCTAGAAACCAGGAATCAGATATTCCTTTTTCCCAGCACAAGTTCCGGGGCGATGGAAGCCTGCGTCAGGAACTGCGTCGAGAGGAAGATGCTCGCGTGCATAAATGGAGACTTCGGGAGGAGATTTGCCAGGGTTGGTGAGACCAATGGGAGGATCGTGGAAAAACTGGAAACCAGGCTTGGAGACCCGACCACGCCCGAGCTTCTCGATGAAAAGCTCTCACAGGTCCCAGATGTCGAGGCCGTTTCAATAATATACAACGAGACAAGCATGGGGCTCATGAACCCGCTGCCAGAACTTGCGAAGGTCGTGAAGAAACACGGAAAACTCCTTTTCGTGGACGCAGTCAGCGCAATGGGTGGCGTTGAGCTGAAGGTGGACGAGTGGAACATAGACGTGTGCTTTGCCAGCTCCCAGAAGTGTTTCGGCATACCTCCCGGCCTGACCATGGTTTCCGTAAATGAGGAGGTACTCAGGATCTCCGAGAGGATGAAGAACAAGGGATGGTATTTTGACTTCAAGCTCTTTGAGAAATATCAAAAGGAGCAGAGCAGCACGCCAATGACCTCTATAATACCTCAAGTGGCAGCGCTCAACAAGGAGCTGGAGATAATAGAGAGGGAAGGAGGGAAGGAGAGAAGATTCGAGCTCTACAGGGCGCGAATGAACAGAATAGTTAATGGAGTAAAAAAGCTGGGGCTATCGCTTTATCCGAGGCCCGGTTATGAAAGCGTGACGATAGCGTGTGTCAATTCTCCTGAGGGTATTAGCGGGCTTACCGTGTATGAGGAGATGAGAAAGAGGGGATTTGAACTAGCAAAGGGATACGGTGAGCTTAAGGAAAAAACTTTCAGGATCGGAAACATGGGATACATACTCATGGAGGATATAGACGAGATGCTACTCGCTCTTGAGGACGTGATAAAATCTAGGTCTTGAGCTCTATCTCTATCGCCACCTCTTCTGGTATCTGAACGCGCATGAGCTGGCGAAGTGCTCGCTCATCCGCTTGCATGTCTATCAAACGCTTGTGGACCCTGAGCTCCCACCTGTCCCATGTTATGGTCCCCTCGGCGTCCGGCGATTTTCTCGTTTGGATAGTTATCCTCCTAGTGGGCAGAGGGATCGGACCTGAAATTTTTATGCCTGCCCTCTGGGCAATCCCGGTTATCTGGCTGCACACCTCGGCAAGCTTTCCAGGATCAGTGCTGGCCAGCTTTATCCTTGCGGTCTGCAAAGTGCTCCCTCTAACTCAATTGCAAACTGGACATAAAAGGATTTGATATCACTTCGCCTTAACTAGGTCTACGCAGACCCCTGCAGCTATCGTCATCCCCATGTCTCTGATCGCAAACCTGCTAAGCTGCGGTATCTCAGAGGCCTTTTCCATCACCATCGGCTTTGTGGGAACTACCTTGATTGTTGCCATGTCTCCCTTCTTTATGAACTCAGGATTCTGCTGTACGACCTCGCCTGTCTTGGGGTCAAGTTTCTGAGTTATCTCCGTTATCGTGCAGGCGACCTGGGCGGTGTGAGCATGAAAAACTGGAGTGTAGCCAGGGGCTATTGCGGTTGGATGCTGCAGAACCGCTATCCTCGCGGTAAACTCCTTCACAACGGTCGGCGGCACGTTCGGGTGCCCCACAACGTCACCCCTCTTTATCGCAG
This sequence comes from Hadarchaeales archaeon (SeqCode), assembly GCA_038851565.1. Classification (GTDB taxonomy): domain Archaea; phylum Hadarchaeota; class Hadarchaeia; order Hadarchaeales; family Hadarchaeaceae; genus JAWCKV01. The sequence goes on from JAWCKV010000028.1 coordinate 6,716, forward strand.
TTTTTTCCACCCCCCTCACGTTGAAGCCTATGTTATCTCCAGGCTCCGCCTGTGGAATTGCCTCATGATGCATCTCAATCGATTTCACATCGCCCGAGACGCCAGCGGGCTCAAAGACTATCTTATCTCCTGTCTTGAGAATGCCAGTTTCAACCCTGCCTACCGGGACCGTGCCAACGCCGGTTATTGAATAAACATCCTGAACGGGAATACGAAGAGGCTTATCGGTCGGCTTCGGAGGAACAGCGAAGCTATCCAACGAAGCGTAAAACGTTGGGCCCTTGTACCAGGGCATCTTTTCGCTCGGCTTTGTCACGTTCTCTCCGTAGAAGGCTGCCACAGGAACAAACGGGAACTTGTCAGCATTTCTATAACCAACTGCCCTCAGCAGATCCATGACCTCTGACTTTACCTTCTCAAAAACCTCCTTCTTGAAATCAACCAGATCCATCTTGTTTATTGCTATCACAAGCTGACCCACCCCCAAGGTGAACGCAAGGGCGGCATGCTCTCTGGTCTGCGGCATTATACCATCATCGGCTGCCACAACGAGAACCGCGCCATCAGCCTGACTTGCCCCGGTTATCATGTTCTTCACGAAATCTCTGTGCCCGGGGGCATCTATAACCGTGAAATAATACTTCTCAGTCTCAAACTTCTTATGAGCGAGATCTATCGTGAGCCCCCTCTCACGTTCTTCCTTGAGACCATCCATAACCCAAGCGAACTTGAAGCTCTTACCCTTGTCCCCCATCGCCTCGAATTTCTTTATGTCCTCATCCTTCACCAGCCCCCTCTCGTACAGCATCCTGCCGGTGAGGGTGGACTTTCCATGGTCCACATGCCCTATCATCACCATATTAAGGTGCGGCTTAGCCATTTCACATCCTCCCCCTCATTGCCATTTCTCTTTTGCATATCCCTTTTAAAAACCTTTGGGAAAGCATCCCTCGCCGAACGTCATTTTACCATCACCTTGCCCCCTTTGCTATCCTCTCTATTTCCTCCTTTCTCGCAACAGCGTAGCTCTTTGTGTCATTGTTTGCGGCGAGGACTATCTCCTCAGCCAGGCACTCCTCTATAGACTTCTTGCTGGAAAAAGAGGAGGAAAACGCTCCAGCCGCCAGATTCTTGAGCGCCATGTCGAGTCTCCTCTGGGGTGCGGAATCAACAGCCACGTAATAGGTGATGCCGCCGTAGCTTATCCTCGTTGTTTCCTCCCTCGGCGCCGCATTTTGGACGGCATCGATCAAAACCTGGAGCGGGTTTCTCTTCGTCCGCTCTGCGATGATCTTGAAGGCCTTCTTAACTATGTTATAGGCCCTGTGCTTTTTCCCGCAGGCTCCCGCCCCCCGGATCACCTTGCCTTTTATTTTCCCCGCGCCGGGACCGGACCTCATTATTTTCGTTATGAGGCGCTCGACGATTGGGACTTCAGCCTTCCCAAACTGTCTGCCAGCGTGCCTTCCCCCGCTGTGGGGCACGAGGGTGGGATCCAGCCGTATGTATCTCTTCAGGCCCTGATCCTTTACCTCCACGCCCTCAACTTCCCACTCGCCAAAATACTTGAATCCCAAACCATCACCTAGTAGGCTTCTCCTTTCTCCCCTTCACCAGCTCCTTGAGGGAAACGTTGTTCACCTTAACAACCTTATACCTGACTCCCGGGATGTCCCCATACGCCCCACCCTTCGCCCCGCCGATGCCCTCGACAACAACCTCATCGTGCTCATCAATGAACCCTATTGCACCATCCCCGGGAGCGAACGCCGTGACCTGCCTCCCGTTCTTGATGAGCTGGACGCGAACACACTTTCGGATAGCGGAGTTAGGCTGTTTCGCCTCAACACCCACCTTCTCCAGAACTATCCCGCGGGCCTGGGGTGCACCCTCAAGGGGGTCAGCCTTCTCGTCCAGCATCAGGACGCGTCTCTTGTACCGCGCGCTCTTCCATCTGAACTTCTGCCTCTTTGTTCCGGCCTTTCTCGCCGCGAATTCCCCTCTAGGAGCTTTTCCCATCGTCCCGCCTCTAACCAATAATCACTCCATCCTTAAAACTCATACAATTACCACATCCGCAAACCCAAAGTATCTCTGAGCCAGCTTCTTGAGGAGCTGTATCTTCCTCCCCCCTGAGCCTATGGCCATCCCCCTCTCATGCCTCTCGACCGATATCCTTGCTATCTTTTTGCCTTCCTCCTCGATCACGCTGATCTCCTGTACACTTGCAGGCTTCAGCAGATTCCTGAAGAACTCGTTCATGTCCTCAGTATACTCCACCAGATAAATGCCCTTTCCGATGAATTTTCTCGCCTTTCTTATCCTGGACCCGTTTTTACCTATAGCAAGACCTAGATGCCCCCTCTTGACAACGAAGACTATGCTCCTGCCATCCTCGGATAGTACACAGTCATGGAGCCTTGCGCCCGTCAGCCCCTCGAAGAAGGTGATGTAGCGCATCTCCTCAGCGGTGAGCTTTATCCCTGCCATGCCCTAACCCCTTTCAGGGGCACCGGCCTCGCCGAGCACTGCCAGTGCATTCACGGCAAATGGTTTTCCGCAGGCCAACCCCAGTGCGCTGCTATCCCCTTCAAATGTCTCCACCGGGACCCTTGCTATCCTGGCGTGATGCTGTATATCCATGAGAACGTCCTCCCGACAGTTGGATGCCACGATGACCAATTTGGCCTCGCCCCGCTTTAAAGATCTTAGAACGGTTCTGGCGCCCACTGCTGCTTTGCCTCCGGATATCAGCTCCTTCAGCTCCCTACCTGCCTTCACTCGCCTTTTCCCTCCTCATAGTGAGCTCAACCGATCCTGTCCCCAAGGGTATTGGTTGTCCAGCTATAACATTTTCTATTATGCCGTCCAGCCTGTCCCTCTCACCGCGCAGGCAGGCGTCGAAAAGGTGTTTGGTGGTTATCTCGAACGATGCGCGGGCGAGCACGCTCGCCTTTTCCCCGCTTATCCCGTGTCTCCCAACCTGCCTTATCTCGCCGGAAGAAGTCATCATGTCTGCCACGAGCATTATGTGCCTTATGTCCACCTCCAGACCCTGCTCCTCCAGCGTCTTCATCGCCTCGTTTATTATGGCGTTCCTTGCCGCCTCTATGCCCAAAACCTCAGCTATCTCGTGGATATCGTTAGTCACAGTTCTAGTCGTGTCGACCTCCGGCATCTTCAGTATCTCCGCGAAGTTTGATCCCTCCGTGTAGATCACGTACTCATCTCCCTCCATCTTCACCACAACCCTGTTTATGTCCTTCACGCCCCTCAGCGGAAGCGCCCTAACCCTGTTCGCAAGCCTTCTGAGCTCACCCAAGGAGGGTTCCGATGGCTTTATCCTCAGTTTATACCCATCGATCACTACATCGACGTTGAGAGCGTTCTCAATGGCGGATTTTACCTGAGTTGGGGTGAGGTCTTTCCGCTGCATTCTGTTTCTGTTGAGGGTGACAGCGAAAACCATGTTTATCAGATCAACTTCAGTCTGAAGGGCGATGTCCTCCACGCTGGTCATCTCAATCCTCTGGGCAAACTCCTTTGCCTTTTCCCTGCTCTTCGCGTATTTCTCCTTGAGGTATATCGTCATGAGGGCAGCAGACGGAGTCCTCCTCGCATCTATTATCTCTATTATTCTTGGAAGGCCGAGGGTGACATTCAGCTCTGCTACTCCTGCGTAGTGGAAGGTCCTGAGGGTCATCTGAGTGCCTGGCTCCCCGATGGACTGAGCGGCCACTGTTCCGACCGCCTCACCTGGCTCAACTAGGGCCCTGTAGTAGGAATCCTTAACCCTTTTTATTATCTCAACCAGTTGATCCCTTGTTATGGCCTTTTGCTTTCCAATGTGCAACAGGCGAAACTGAAGCTCTCTTACTATTGCCTCTGGAACTTTTCCCTCAAGCTCGCCTACCTCTGACTTTATTGTCTCCGGAGACACGCCCACCATCTATATCCCTCCCAGCACCTGCTCGACGATCTTCTCCACGTTAACAGCCCTGCCCTTATCGCTCTTTGCCGGATCCACGCCGTCCTCTCCATAAACAAACTGTACAATTGCGCCCCTGTCGTCCCTCACTGTTCCATCGTATTCCACCCTGAGATCCTGCAGGGCGTTTATCAAACGGCGCTGCATGTACCCGCTCTGGGCTGTCCTCACCGCTGTGTCAACAAGTCCCTCCCTACCACCCATGGCGTGAAAGAAATAC
>JAWCKV010000029.1:0-10564 GCA_038851565.1 Hadarchaeales archaeon (SeqCode)
CAGGGAGATCTCCACCACGCCTATGGGAAATATCTTTCCGCTCACAGAGAACTTCAGACCGCTCAGCTCCCTTGTCCCGAGATCGACCTCCACGGGCTTGAGCCCGATCTCCTCGTACTTGGGCGCCAGGATTCTGGCGGTCCTCTGGCGCGGCCTCTCTATAACCTTTAGCTTTCCGGCAGGCAGGTTCTCCAGGGATATGTCTCCCCCGGCGTCGTAGAAGTACTGGAAGATCACCTTTCCTGTGAAGGTCGGAAGCTTCGGCATTTTTTTCACCCTTTATCTCGTGGCGCCGGGGGTGGGATTTGAACCCACGAGGCGCAATGCGCCAACAGGTCTCCGCGGGCATTTGCCCATAGCAACCTGCCGCCTTACCTGGCTGGGCCACCCCGGCCCGTTTAGGAGTTCTTCCGCCTCCGATTTAACTTTTTGTCCGGTGGTCAGGTGCAGGACGATTTACCTGCAGCGGATGTCATTCATGATGATCGCGAAAGGCGACGGGCGCACCCGAAGTCGACGCCTTCTCCGCACGCAGGTTGCCGGCTCCGAGCTCCGCTCCGTTGGCTGCCAGCGCCGAACGTCCTGACCACCCTTGCTGATTCGGATCGGGTTTTCCCGATCTTCCGCCCCTGGGGGATTCGCCAGGTAAGGGCGGTTCACCCCGACCCTCCGGCCGGGGCCCCGCCTCCGCCGACCCAGCAGGACGGAGCATCCACGCCGGAAACCGGGCCTAACGCGCGGTTCCAGCGCCTTCTCCGGGCTTTCGGCCCACCGTAAACCCCATTTGTGGTCACAGGGGAGGGGTAGCCCCCCGCCTAGCCCGCCGCCAATATTAACTGGAGCTCCTTAAGATAAGTTCTTTTCTGGGGAGTCCAAGCTCCTCCAGGATCAGGCATGATTTGCACAGGGAAGATGGCGTGGGTTCGCCGCATCTCTCGCACCTGCGGAGGGATATATCCCCGGTGGCCTGGGAAAGCAATGGCTTGATCCTGTCGAACATCCTGAGGATCATGAACTTAGAGTTCGGATGTTTCTCCTCGAGCGAGTTCAGAAAGTCCCTTATCTCGGAGTGAAGGCCGCCTGCGTACGGGCAGACTCCCATGTGAACGTCGAGTCCCCTGAGCAGCGCGTAGATTGCCATCTCCTTCTCCGGAATTTCCCGCAGGGGCTTTATCCTGGGAACAAAGCCCTCTCTGGGCTGGTACTTCGGTCCCAGGCGGTAGAGCCTTGATATGTCAGACCTCACGTAGTTGAGCATTATCGCCTGTACCTCATCGTCCAGGTTGTGAGCGGTTGCCAGCCTGTCGGCCTCCAGCTCCTTGGCAGCGCGGTTCAGAAGCGACCTCCTCATGACACCGCATATGGTGCATGCCCCCATCCTCTTTCCCCTGGTTCTCCTCACCATCTCATCCAGCGTGGAGCCGAAGATGTCCCTGAAGCTCACTGTGAAGTGCTCCACCCCCAAGATCTTCGCGTTTTTTCTGGCCGCCATAAGTCCGTGTTTCCTGTAACCCCTTATCCCTTCATCCACGGTGATCGCAACAAGCTCGCACCTCCTTCTCGAACAGTATTCGGCCAGCATGTGCATGCAGCTCACGCTGTCCTTTCCGCCGGACACCGCCACAGCCACCCTCTCCCCCGGGGATGTCAGACGGTTCTCAGCCATGGCCCTCCTGAACCTTCCCTCCACGGCCCTGATCAGGCAGCGGTCGCAGAGAAATAAACCGGCATACCTCATGTGGTACACGGCCCGGCGCCCGCATCTGGAGCAGGTCATCATCCTCAACCACCGGTCACAACTCTCATGATCTCCACAGTATCTCCACTCTTCAGCCGCTCCTCCTCCGGCGATATCCTCCCGTTTATCCTGATAACGGCCGTCTCCCTGTTTATCCCCAGCTTCTTCAGGAGGTCGATGGCTGTTGATCCTCGCCTGAGCCTGACCACCCTGGTTCTCCCCTCGCCCACTATCTTTGATTTGACGACAACGGTTTTCGTGCCCATCACCTCAGGAAGGATGGAATGAAGTTAGCGATGATGAGGAAGAGTATTACAAATGAGAGGATTTTAGTTATCCTGGCCGCGCTCCTCTTTGACATCCTGCACTCAAGCAGAGCGCGCAGCATGTAGCCCCCGTCCAGCGGGACCGCCGGGAGCATGTTGAAGAGCCCAACTCCAAGGTTTAGGATGAAAATCCACTTCAGGACGTCTATCAGCCACCAGGGTGCATGGGCCTGGTAGATGTATGGATGGAAAACAGGCGAGCCGACGAGCTCAGCCATGGCCACTCCCGCCACGTAGAGGGGATTGATGAAGTTGAATGTGTCAGGAGCAGATGCCAGGATCACCGGTAGAAAGGTTGAGTTCTCGTTTTCCGTCCTTCCCATGAGAACTCCGCTCACCTCTCTCCCATCAACCACAGCATAAATCCTATCCCCCGCACTGAGCCCCTCTATGGCAGCGTAATAATCGTCAAAGTTTTCAATTGAATGTCCGTTTATAGAGCACAGCCTCGCCCCCGGCGGAAAGTTGTCGACGTAGTTCTCGGCAGATGCCCAGATGTACACGCCGGGCTTCGGGCTCAGCAGGAGGAGTATCAGGCCAAGGCTTACAAATGCGAGGAGCACGTTTGCCACCGAGCCGGCCGCGTAAACCCTCATGCGCTTTGAGGGAGCGGAGGCCTCAAGCTGTTTCTCGTCGGGCTCGACAAATGCGCCGAAGAGCACGACGAGGACCATGGCCCCAACCGATCTTGTCCTGAGCCCATGCGCCCTGAGCATGATCCCGTGCGAGAACTCGTGGACAACAAGCAGGAGGCCAACAGCGATCAGCCAGGGAGCTATGGGCAGCCAGGGGATCAGTCCCGGGTATACCAGCATCACCCCCGGGGCCCTTATCGGGGTGGTGAGCATGATGATGAGGTTCGCGAGGAGCATCACGAATATGAAGGCCATCATCATGAATCCGGCGGCCGCCGCCAGGGTGCCGTATGCGATCCATCCCCTCCTGGATAGCCCTGCCGTTCGGTCTATGAAACCCAGGCCCCTTTCGGTCCTCCACATTACGTATCCCGGGGAGACGGTGAACCCGTGCCTTTTAAGCTCGAACCAGCGGTTGATCAGCCCAATCGCATTCCAGCAGAGGACAAGGAGGGCAACAGCGAAGAGCGCGTCATCTAGCATTCTTCACCCCAATCCACTCTCTTTCAAAAAACTTAAACCGATGGGAGAAGCCCTTAACACAGATGTTTTGCGTTGTGCTCTCCTCCGCTGGCAACGCGCGCGAGGCGCTCCGCATCGGAAGGGCCCTCGTGGAAGAGGGCTTGGCTGGGTGCGCGACGGTCATCCCCGGAGGCGTCTCGATGTACAGATGGCGCGGGAGGGTGGAGAGGTCAAGGGAAGCCGTGCTCCTGATAAAGACCAGAAGGTCAAAGCTGAAGCGGCTGATGGCCAGGTTGAAGGAGATGCACAGCTACGAGGTGCCCGAAATCCTGGTGCTGGACGTCTCCGGAGGTTCGGAGGAATATCTGGACTGGCTTAAGAAGGTGACGGAGTAGCTGGACGGATGGCAAGGCCTGCTAGAAGACCCGACACAAGGGAGGTCGTGTACGCCGAGGACAGGTGGAGGATACTTGAGGACCTGCGGAGGGAGGCTGAAAAGATCATGAGGCCGCTGGAGGAGGCCGGGCTGAGCCCGACGGTCCACGGCAGCCTCGCGCGCGGGGATGTTGACCGCAGAAGCGATGTCGACGTCTTCATCCCGTTTGAGGTTCCCTCGTACAGGGTGGAGCTTTCCCTTGAGGGGGCCGGCATAACGTGGCTGAGGAGGGAGATAGTGATGGCCACGCCCTGGCAGCTCCCGAAGGCCCACATAACGATAGACGAGGGCAGATCGGTAACCTTCCCCCTCGTGAAGCCGGTGAGGACTGAACTGGAGTTCTACAGGTTCGGGGGCGCGATATCGTTTTCGGAGGTGTTGAAGGGCGCGAGGACGCCCGGCGTGGATAAGAGGCTCATGCTCATAGAGCCCACCCCTGACGGTCATCTGGAAAGTCCGGTGATCGGAAGGGAGGCAGAGGTCGCGAGAAGGGTTGGCGTAAGCCTGGACATAGTGAGGGAGAGGGTGCAGGTGCTGAGGAGGAGGGCGGAGATCGGCCACACGGGAATATTCGTTAAGAGGGAGCTGGCGCCGGATGAGAGCTTCGAGGAGGTCTTCAGGGAGCTGGTGAGGGAAAAGCCGGCAATGAAGCTCAGGATGAAGAGGCGACCTCCCTGAACCTGGATATGACGAAATCCCTGTCTAGAACTGAGAGGAAGTTGCCTGCCTTGGGACCTGAGGGCCTTCCCAGAAGGGAGATGTATATTGCCCTGAAGAGGGAGGATGGCTCAGCGCCGGCCGCCCTGCTGACCTCATATATGTGGTTGTGCAGTTCTACCGGGGTGTAGCTCCTCTTTGAGAGATCGGCTGCGAGCATTTCAAGTCCCTTTTTCTGCTTTTCGTCCAGGTTCCGGGCCTCCGGCGGCATTGTTTGTGCCACCTGGAAGCGCATGGTCTCAGGTGCATAGGACAGAACCCAGTTCTTCGCGCATGAGATCCTCCTGGCTGCCAGCCTGATGTCCAGCGGCGTCGGGTTCCTGAGCACGTTCCTGCTCTTCAGAATTTCGATCGCATGTTTCTCATCCCTCATGACCTGCGCCAGGGTCGCCGCAAGCCTGAAGGGCACGCGCTGGATCGGGGAATCCGGAGCCCCTTTTGGCTGGGAGAGCTCATATATCCTCTTCATCTGCCCGGCCTTCCTCCCCCTGGCCCTTTCGAGCCCGAAGTAAACCCTCTCCACCATGTCAAACTCCTCGTAGAGCTCAACGAGCGTGCTGGAGGGGTCGAACTCCCTGGCCTTCATCGGCTTGCTCCTGAATATGAAATACCTGAGAAGCTCCGGCTCAGCCACCTGGAGCCACTGCGGCAGAGTGAAGACGATCCCCCTGGAGGACGACATGTGCCTGCCGCCGAGGCTCACCCACTCATACGGGACCGGATACGGGGCCCTGCACCTGAACACCCACCTGGCCACCTGTTTTCCCGTGTCATAGCTTCCCCCTGCCGCAGCGTGATCCTTTCCGAACGGCTCGCACGTCACCCCGAGCAGCTTCCACCTCGCCGGCCACTCCACCCTCCAAGTGAGCTTTCCCTCCCCCCTCGTGAAGTCCGCCTCGCCTGTGTGCCCGCAGCCCTGCACATAGTCGGTCCCCTCGCACCTGTAGCTCACAAGGTCACCCTTCCAGGAGCAGGCCCTGGTGGTGGATATCCTGCCGCAGTTCGCGCATATGGGGTCATAGGGGAGCCAGTCGTCGGGAAGAGGAGTTTCCCTGTACCTGTTCAGAATTCTTCTTATCCTCTCCGCGGATTTCAGGGCGGTCCTTATGAGCTCGGCCATTTTTCCGCTCCTGTACACCTCTGCTCCGGAGTATATCCTCACCTTTATGCCGAACTCCCTCAGAGACCTCACGAAGTCTTTTGAAAAGTAATCCACGAAGTTCCTGTAGGCAGGGTCTGGAGAAGGAATGTTGACGTACGGGAATCCAAGATACTGTTCAAATTTTTCAGCGTTCTCTCCCTGGTTCAGCGGCCAGGGTACCCTCCTCATAGGATCGTAATCGTCCGCGTACCATATCGCAACGGCCTCCCCGCCGAGCTCTTCAACCGCCTTCCTTATCCCGTCCGCTATGAACACGTCGTTGCAGTGCCCGATGTGCACGTGGCCGGATATGGATATTCCGCTGGCTACCACGTGTTCCTTTCCCCTCTTCATGAGCGCTCTTGCGACCCGATCAATCCAGTGCATGTGAACCGAAGTAGGTTCTCGCTCTGAGCCTAAAAAAAGTGTATGCGTCAATCCTTACCATACCTTGAGGTAAGGATCAGGCGGATTGTCCTCGCCTTTTTCCTTCCTATTCCGGGAGTCTCCATCAGCTCCTCCTGGGATGCGCTCATTATTCTCTCCACAGTTCCGAAGCGTTTCAGGAGCCTCTCAGCAAGCACACTGGAGATCCCGGGAAGCCCCTCCACCACAAAGCGCTGGATCTCCCCGAGCGTCAGCTTTCTGATCTTTGCCCTGATCGATATGTCCCTCCTCTCCTTCAGCTGCTCCCTTCTTGCGAGCGCAACGATGATCTTCGCCGTATCCTCCTCGTCCTCCGAGCGCAAGATCGACAAACCGTGATCCAGGACGATCGAGGCCATGGCGCCCCTGATTGCGTTCGGATGGATCAGCCTGCGCGAGAAGATTTTGTTTCCCTCGACTATGAGGACGGGCCTCTCGCAGGACAGGCTCAGTTTACCCGCCTGTCTCACGAGCCTCCTGTCCACTATGGACTGGAGGAAGTCATCTGCAGACTTCCTCTCCACGATCACCCTGTCGCTGACGACGTAGTCCCCGGCCGGGAGATTTCTCAGCTCCACCTCGGCAAGCTCGCGCAGCCATCTCACTACGCCCGAGCCGTTTTCCCTCCTGTCCGCTATTATCCTTATCCTTCCCTCGCCCATCGGGCCACCGCGCGCCTAGAAAAATGTGACCACGGAGGAGTAGATCATCACCCATGCTATGAGCCACATTATGAAGAAGGGCCAGAACCCGGTCATCCATATTCTAATGTTCTTCTTGACCTCAGACTGCTCCAGCATGGCCATCAGGTACCTGTTTCTGAACTTCTCGTTGCTCGCCAGCTTATATGAGGCGTAGAAGAGAAATATCGCAAGGAGGAGGCAGAGGGTGCCCATGCCGGTGCCGAGGGTCAGGCTTATGGCCGAGGACAGCGCCCCCGTGACCATCCCGGTCAGCGCGAAGAACAGGGTAAGCTTAGCCTCGGAGAGCGCCTGCACCTTCGCCGGTGCCGCCTGTGCTGGAGCCTCCATGTTTCTTCCTCCGGTGAGGGCATGAAGCTGGCTATGTCGCGCCTTGACATTATGGTCTGCGTCAGCGAGCTTGAAAACTGCATCGGAGCCAGAGTTGAGAGGATATACGAGGTTGATGGCTCAATCGTGATCTTGCTGCGCCAGCAGGAGGAGCGCATGTCGCTCGTGTGCGAGATGGGGCGCAGGATCTCGCTGACGCGCAGAGCTCCCAGGGCACCCAGGATCCCCACGTCATTTGCCATGCTCCTGAGAAAGCACCTGATGAACTCCGTGCTCTCCGGGGTGGAGCAGCCTGAGCTCGAGAGGGTGGTTTGGCTTGAGTTTTCGGGGGATGAGAGGAAGGTACTTGTCGTGGAGCTCTTCGGGAGGGGGAACATCGTGCTGTGTGACGGGTCAATGAGGATCATTCATCCATACAGGGCAGAGGCATGGAGGGGCAGAGCGCTGAGGGCCGGTGAGACGTACTCGCTTCCACCCGGTCCGAGGCCGAGGTTGGAGGGCATGGGCATGAGTGAGTTTCGGGGGCTGATTCGGGGAGCGCCGGATGTGGTCAGGGGACTAGCGGTGAACCTTGGGCTGGGCGGAACCCTTGCGGAGGAGATATGCGCGAGGGCCAGGGTCGGGAGGGAGCTCAATCCAGCATCGGCCACCGATGAGGACGTGAAAGCGCTCCTCTCCGCGATCTCACAGGTGTTCGCCTCGGAGCCTGATCCCAGGATAGTGTACGAGGACGGAAGGCCGCTGGATGTCATTCCATTCGACTTCTCGATATATCTGGGCAGGGAGATCAGGCGCTTTTCAACCTTCAACGATGCGCTCGACGAGTACTTCACGCACATCGCGGAAAGCGCGGCCGCCGAGCGCGCCAGCAAAAGGCTGGAGGAAGAGCTCGAGAGGCTGAGGAGAAGGCTCGCAGATGAGCAGGCGAGCTTCTCATCGCTCTACGAGAGGTCTGTGCAGATGAAGAGGAAGGCTGATCTAATATCTGTGAGGCATCAGTTCCTGGACGGGCTGCTCGCGGAGATGAGGTCACTTCTGCGGAAGGCCGGGCCAGAGAGATGCATGGAGGAGGTGAGAAGGGCCGCTGCCGAGGGGAAGGGGTGGGCAGGCTCGGTGAAGGGCATCAGAAGATCTGGGGAGGTGGTGGTTGAGGTCTCCGGGGAGGAGATTGCGCTTAACCCGGGAATCACGGCGTTTCAGAACGCCTTGAGGTACTACGATGAGTACAAGAGGCTCGCGGAGAGATCCGCCGGGGCAAGGAGGGCCATGGAGAGGACAGCGGCGGAGCTCGAGCGCCTTCAGAGGGAGGGCCTTTCCGCGTTTCAGCCCCAGCCGAGGACGGAGCGGCTGTGGTTCGAGAGATACAGGTGGGCGATTTCATCCGGGGGATTTTTGATCCTCGCCGGCAGGGACAGGAAGACGGGTTTTGAACTCGTTGCGAAGAGGATGGGTCCCGGGGACATCTACCTCCACGCGGAGATAAAGGGAGCACCCCACGTGATCATCAGGTCAGGGGGAAGGGAGATCCCGGAGGATGATCTGAGGGAGGCAGCTGAATTCGCCGCGATGCACTCCAGCGCCTGGGGTGATGGAATGGGGTCGCTCAGGGTATTCTGGGTCAGGTCGGATCAGGTTTCGAGGCGCGCACCATCCGGGATGTATCTGCCAAAGGGGAGCTTCATGGTCACGGGAGAGAGGAGATACATTGATGTGCCGCTGCGTGCGGCCGTAGGGGTGGTTGGCCTTGAGGGGAGGGAGGCGGTTATGTGCGGTCCGGTGAGCGCTGTGAGGAAACGATCCAGGATTGCGATCGAAATTTTGCCCGGGGGGAGGAATAAACGCGATGTGGCAGGGGAGATCGCGAAGAGGCTGGCGGAGGAAGGATTTGATGTGCCGGCGGGCGAGGTGGAGCGCGTGATGCCTCCGGGCGGCTGCAGGATTCTCAGCTAGCGCTGAATTGTTAAGCCGCCGGTGGGGATCGAACCCACGACCTATCGCTTACAAGGCGATCGCTCTGCCGGCTGAGCTACGGCGGCTCAATAAAAGATTGCCCAGATGAAAAATAGGCTTTCCTCTTCATTTTTTGCCGAAGGCCAGCACGCCGTTCACTATATCCCTGAACGCCGCCTCCTGATCCTTCGCGCACACAACTCCCGATGCTATGAGCACGCCCTCGGCCCCCAGCTCCATGGCCTTCGTCACGTCCTCCCCCCTTGTTATCCCGGCCCCGCAGAGGACCCTTATCTGTTGGTTGACATCCTTCACGACCCTGACGGACTCAAGCACCACCTCCGGCCTGGCCTTGGACACGGGTATTCCCGTGCCTATCAGCTCAGGTGGCTCGACCGCGATCACATCCGGTGCCAGAGCCGCCACGCTCCTGCTCTCCGCAGTGTCTGCGGTGCACGCCACAGTCACGAGTCCTGCCTCCTTCGCCCTCCTTATGATCGCGCCAACCTGATCGAGCGGAAGCTTGTGCTCTGAGTGGTTCACGAGAGTTCCCACAGCACCCGCGGCCCTCACGCACTCGGGGGAAAGGAAACCGGTGTTCCTCCCGGGCTTTATCGGATCGACGTGCTGGGCGAGCACAGGTATCTTCACCCTTTTCGCAATATCCTTTATATCAGGAGCCTGGGGGGCAACTGCCGACGATACTCCCATCTCCTGTGAGATGTCTGATATGATCTCTGCGAGACGCACTCCGTTATCCCCGGTCGACTCGGGATACGTCTTGAAGTTCACGATGACCAGCGGGAACCTCAATATGGTCACCACCCGTGTGAATTGGTCTCATCCGGATAAATAAGTCTCGCCCGGGCACCCGCAGGGATGCAGTCAAGGGTTTTAACCGCCATGATCTCATTTTCATACATGCGCGGGCTGATGCTCTGCACGTTTGTGCTTTCGCTCGCCATGGGGATGGTCAACTTGGCGGTCCCGCTTTACGCGAGCGAGCTGGGGGCCAGCTACACCGAGATCGGAATGCTCGGCGTGACCTACATCCTGCTTTACGTTGTCCTTTGTGTCCCTGTTGGAAGGTGGAGCGATCGGTTTGGCAGGAGGATATTTGTTCTGCTCGGATTCGCCGGGACGGCGGCTGTTTTCTCCGGCTATTACTTCGCGTTCTCATTTCCGGTTCTTCTGGTCGCGAGGCTTTTCCAGGGAGGGATGGAGGCGTTCATCTGGACCAGCCTTCAGGGGATCGTGGCAGACACCTCGAGCCCATCGAAGCGCGGCCTGGCGATGGGGAAATACGGGAGTTCCTGGGCGCTTGGATTCGGCATGGGACCGCTGGTGGCAGGATCTCTTTACGCGTCTCTCGGGGCCAGAACTATATTTGCGATTGGAGCCATCGTGGCAGCGGTTTCCACGTCGATGATGCCTGAGCTGCCACGGCCGACCGGTTCCGGCGGGCGTGGTGTCAGCATCGAGAAGATAGCCTATCCCGCGTTGATTGGTTTGCTGTACACCGGAATGATCTCTGTAATGCTGATCATGCTCCCTCCCTATGTCAGGACGGCGCTTGGGATGTCGGAGGCTGAGGCCGGGATTTTGATAACGGTCTTCACCCTGACGCGCGCGCTGTTGTTCATTCCCTTTGGCACGCTTTCCGATAGGGCCGGAGCAAGGAGAATAATGAAGTGGGCGTTGC
>JAWCKV010000030.1:0-9644 GCA_038851565.1 Hadarchaeales archaeon (SeqCode)
ATCGTTTTCCCAAGTGAAGGTCACGCTCTGTCCCGCCCCCACCGACCAGCCATTTTCCGGTGAGCGGAGAACGGGCCTTCCTGGTTTCTTCGCGTACTTGACCCTGCAGAAGTCCACCATGAGGTTCGTCTGGGTGAGATCATTATCGGGCTGAACGTACCTGACGCGGACCTCGCCCCCGGAGATGTAACCCTTACCTGTGAGATCGTACGGGAATAGATATGGGCTTCCCGCTGAGCCGCCGACGCTCAGGTTTCCAACGTTTTCCCAGATTGAGGAGGAGAAGTTGTAGAGGTAAAGGCTCACAGGCTCAGAATCACCGTTCGTGTAATATTCCACCTCGAGGATGTAGTTGTCCGCTGAGGGTATCCCTGTTATCGTGTGCTGGACATCCATGCGAAAGTTGTTATCCCTTCTATGGGCGATCATGTGAAACTGGGTCTGGGGGTTTGCCCATGTTGCGCCGGTCCAGAAATCTATATATGAAGTCCAAGTTCCTCCTCCAGATGTTAGACGCATCTCCGAAAGATCGTCCTGGGTAGATTGGGTGTCCTCCTGTATCACTGCAAAAACCACTCCACTGTTTAGCTGGGTGTAAACTTGAACTCTCGCAGTGTCATCGCCTGTCGTTGTCGCGGTTCCCCAGCTACTGCCAGTCCACTCCTTTCGCGCCAAATAACTGTCATCGCCATAAAACAACCATGCGTGGCCCTCGTGTCCCGGGAACACCTCCCACCCTATTCCGAAGTTAGGATCGTTTGCGTCCTCGACGGCTGTATCGTGTTCGGTCTGGCTCCCCCATGCACTTCCGTCCCAGTTTGCTGTATGAAGCTCTGGACCTGTGTCGCATTGGACGCCGACCATTATGTTGTCCGACTTCGGATCAGGTGCAAGCTGTACCCATGTGCTGGCGCTGGCCACCGCAGACATCGTGAGGAGGGTAGGACCACTGAGGGTAGAACCGTCCCAGAGCCTGTAGTAGTGGTAGGTCGAAGTGGAGTTCCCCCAGAAGAACATGGCCTTATATGGGGACTGCTGCTGGTAAGCCACATCCACGCACTTCTTGGTAGCAGATGCAGCAGAGGTCTCCCAAGCGGAGGTCACGCCCATATTGCCCCAGGAGCTGCCATTCCAGACCATTCCGTAGATATCGGAGTTGCTGTCTAGGTACACTAGGGCTATCTCGCTGCTGTTGTCCCGCGGATTCGGCGCCATCTCCACCCAATATATCGTCCCACTGGTCGGCAGAGTCAGCGGGATTGAGGCGTTGTCCACCACCCAGCTCGATCCGTCCCATACGCTGTAGTTGAGGGTGGTCGCGTTTGTATTCGGGACATAAACCACCACCGCTCTGTCTCCGTCGGTTTCATACTCTATGTCAAATCCCCTGTAGACGTAGTTGGTCGTGCCAACTACTCCCACAGTTTTTGCAGAACCCCATGATGACCCATTCCAGATTCTGACCTGAATGGAGCCGGTGGTGGAGTCCACTGTTCCGAGAATCGCCTCATTCCTGTTCCTAGCGTACTTCAGCACCACCCATCTCACATTCCCAGCGCCGGCATTTATCGCAGTTTGTGACCCCCAGCTAGAACCGTTCCATATCCTATACTGAGGAGTGCTCGTGTTGATGCTGTACGCAACCATCGACTCAATCCTCCCCAGATACGCCTTCTCGTAGATGTTCTCGTAAACCCCATCATCACCCATAGCATTCTCCACCCATCTCCCCCCACCTTCTATGACCGTTTGGCCAGTCACGTAGACTATCGCATATATGGAGAACCCGGGACTCTTTGCCGAAAAGTGTGCCTCGAGCTGATCCTCTCCCACCAAGGAGGTCGGAAGCTCTTCCCACCCTGAGTTTCCGAAATGGTACAGCCTCATCTGTGATGGGCTCAGCCCGCGCTCTCTTATCCACGCCTGTGCAACGGCGAACTCCACCTCAACCAAATCAACACTATCGTCTGAGAACGATGGAGAGATGTCCAAGTAGGCGTATACGCCGGTATTTCCCGCGTACACGTATCCATTAGCATAGTTTGGTACAAGCGGCGGTACCCCCTCTGGCAGTTCGTCCAGCAGTTCTAATGAAATATTTTCCCCGACCAGCTGGTGTCTCGCTTTAATCTTAATTCTCCTGATGGGATGTTCGCTCGCTCCAAAATCCACTGTTATGTCCGTTCCGCCGAGCTTTATAAATCTGGCAAAGACCTTCCCACGCGATAAATGCTCCACCATTATGTTGTCCAATCCGCCTATTCCTCCATCCTGCCCCTTCTCCAGTCCTCCGTTTTCCTCTTCGACTTGTTCTGTGTTCTCTTCATTTTCATGTGTCGTCCTTGCTGAAACCAGGGGATTCACCTTTGAAAAAGCCGGCCCTTCGGATCCGCTCAGCTCCGGTGAACTGCTTGAGAGGTAAACACGATACTGCATGTATCTCCACTGAGGGAGAGCGGAAAGATGTCCTGGGGGCGATATGAAATAGTTGAGGGAGGTCCCATCTGGGCCCATCCACTCGCTCCAGCCGATCCCGTCCGAGCTGAACCTGACCTGCAGCTTTACGTCGGATGATCTAATGTAACTCCACTCAACGGCACACAGATCTAGGCTAAAAGCTGTCTGCTTCAGATCGGGTTCCTTGTCCACATACATCAACTGGATCCTTCCCCCCCTAACGTACGCGGACAAGGCTGCCCAGTCAAACGGGATCTCAAGCGTCTCCTCCACTGCCCCCATGCTTCCAAGGAGGTCCCAGCGGGATCTTGCGTGGTTCCATGCGTACACCCCGATGCTCTCCCCGTCTTCACTAATGAACCCCCTGATCCTGAGCATGTATGAGTCGCGCTCCTCGGGAACGTTCTCGAGCACGTGGGACCACCTCAGCGAGTAGAGGCCGTTGTTCTCCCCCATGTTCTCGGAGAGAACGAACACAAAACCGTCCACATATTCCTCCTCAGATACCACCTCGCAGATGCCGTCCGCCGCTGTCAGGGACTCCGGTCCGCCTTTGGAGGATCCAAGCCTGAAGGAGCCATCAACCAAAAGCTCGGGCTCATCGCCGACCCACGCGCTTCCCGCCAGGTTCAGGCCCGGCTCCTCTTCCACCCACTCGATGCCACTCCACAGGTTCCCCTCGCCCGCATCGAGCACCTCCGATGTGTATGTTCCTGACGTGTGCCCCGCGATCAGCCTTATCCATCCGTCCACGTTTTCCGTGTTCTCATATCCCGAAACGCCCTCCCAGCCGGCTGGCGCGGCCATCACCGGAACCGGCGGGAGGGTCGCGAATATCATCATCAGGGAGATGAGGAGGGAAACCGCCTTTTCACCGAGCTCCTCAAGGTCGCGATATCTGGGGGCGGTGCCCCTGCCAGCGCCAGAGGCACCGCCGCCAGAAGGTCCGGGGTAAACCTGATCAGATTGAGGGAAGGAGGCACCCGCGCTTCCGCGGGCACCACCTTCCTCGGGTCCGGGGATAACGACGCTGAAGGATGAAATGGAGGAGGTGCTGCGCCTCGGGGTGGGTTCAGCAGCACCTCCCTTCGGTCCGGGTTGGCTGAAAAAGGAGAAAAATGAGCCTGAAATCGCGTGGGGAGGACGAGAGGAGTCCTCAGCCCTCACATCGCAAGAGGGGCCTGAGCTATCAGGCAAACTGCCCACCCCGGACCCGAAAACAGTTAAATAAGACCTTTTTAAGCCCGGTTTTGGGAGGGAGAATCCGTTCGAAACATTACGAACATAATATTAGCAGACTTTCGAAAAGCCAAAAGCAGGCGCCATCACTTTCCGGACGTTGAGATTGGGCCGGGATCTGCTCCTTCAACATGCCACGGTCGGATAGCTTCCAAAACAGTCAGATTTGCCCATCCTTTACCCTAATACCATGATTTTAGGCTGTTCTAAAGCCTGAAAGTTATTCCGGGGCCCGAATTGTGGCATTCCATCTGTCGACCAATCCGGTCGGCGGGGCGACCACGGTGATCGTGGTGGACCTGTCGTCCACCTGTATGATGTGATCTCCCGGGGTGGCTATCGATCCGGTGAATTGCGCGCTCTGGATTTGCCCTGGAGCCAATTCAACTGGAAGGGTGTACTTTACCTCCCCATCTATCCTCAACTGTGCCTGGTACGTTCCGCTTCTGTCGCCGATATTTTTCAGCACGGCCACCACCTGAATCGCCTGTCCGACCATCGGCTGTGTGGGGCTAACGCTCAGCGAAAGCACCTCTACCTCAAACGTTCCACCGGACGGCCCACCTTCAGACCGGTTCTCAGCCGGACTCCCTCCAAGGACCAAGAATAGGGCGGCCGCGGCTATCACGATGAGAAACAGGACTTCAACCGCTCTTTTCAAATTCCCCCCTCGCCTTTTTTATCTTCTCCATGGCTATAAGGCTTAGTCCGCTTATCGGGGAAAGGATCTTCGGCTCAAGCTCTTCCACGAACCTGCTTGCGGAAGCGCCGAGCTGCCAGAGGTCAACGTAAACCTGACCCGCAGGGCAGGTGCCGTTCTGGCTCAGCTTCCGGAGGTGTTCGTCCAGCTCGAGCACGTAAAGGTTGGGCTTCATGCCCTCCCTTGGTCTGAACATCCTCATCACGATCTCGCTGTCGCCGTATACGAAGACCTCCCTGTAACTCGCAGGGGATCTGGGCATAATCCTCCTGAAAGCGGAATAGGCCGTGAATATGACCTTCCCGGAGAGCTGGCCCTCCATCTCCTCCGCGCTCATGGGGGCATGGGTGGAATACAGGATGTCCGCTGGGAGGTTCCGGTCGAAGGCCCAGTAGAGCAGGGCGCGCCTTGGGTCTATGAGCCTGAACCCAAGCGGCTTTATCTCAACAGCGCCGAGCTGCCTGAGCTTTGATATCAGCGGATTGACCGTTCCCACCGATAGCCCGCATGTCTTCGCAAGCTCCCTCTGGTTGAAAAATCTCTCGCCCCTGGTGTGAAACCTGTGAAATATCTCGAGCATGACCCTGTGGCTCTTCTTCATTTTTGCCCCATTCGCATATCTCCCCAGCGCTATATATTCACTCCGCGGCTGCCCTGACATCACGGGCTCAAGATGATTGGCGCGCGCCTGAAAGTGAGGCCTTGGACACAACATGCCTGACGCGAACTCATCGGCTCATGCCACAGCACAGCGGCCGTGTACGGCCCGAGGCTGCTCACACCCACTTCTCACATTCAGATGTCAACTCGGCCACAACCGTGTCAAAATCCGGCAACGGCCCCATGATCAGGTCTCTCAGGTCCCGAACCCACATCCCGCGATTCTGCTCCAATCTCTCGCGGAATCTCTCTGGCTGGAATTCCAACCCATAAACCCTGAGCTTTTTGTTCACGAGGGATACGTCCACCTTTGTGTTTTTTCTCTTGACCAGGAACCACAGGTCGTACACATCTCTCGGCTTTTTTCTGGTCATGACTCCCCTTATCTTCTCAGCGGCTATCTCCTCAATGCCCAGCACTGAAAGCTCAAACGACGGGATCTCGGGGTAGCTCGCAGTCAGGAACATGTCCTGCACGGAGGCGGGACGCTCCCGTTTGCTGAAGTTGATCGTGATGGTGGAAAGGCTGCCTCTTGTGCCGTCATACAGCGGCCCTCTCACGACAAACCTCACGTTGACCTCGTTTTGGTGCTCGTCCTTTTCCCAAGCTGCGCAAGGCATTCCCAGACGCTCAAGATTTCTCAGTACGCGCCTCACCAATGGCTCCAGGCAGGACCTCCTTCCGACCATGTCGAAGTCTATATCCTCGCTGAAGCGGTTGAGGTTGTGGAACTTGTAGAGCGCCGTTCCTCCCTTCAGGACCAACCATCGCCTGAAATCGACCGTCGAGAACAGCACGAGCTCGATGAGGTAATCTCTCTCCGCGTTTCTCAGGGAAAGATGCTTGAGCTCCGCGATCCTGCCCAGCTCCGACCTGGTTATCATCCCCTCACCCCAAATTGACGATGACTCCCCACCCCCGATCCTTCCTGCCAGACAAGGGGCCCGCGTAGTCCAGCGGTATCGTGGTCCTGTATATTACCCTCCGCAGATCCTCAACATCACATCCCATTGACTCCAGCATCCATCCGAATCTCTTCGCAAGCGCCCTATTTCGCGTCCTCAATATGTATTCGCTTAGGCGCTCCACGGAGAGGTATTTCAGCCTCTCCCTCAGGATGGAGTATATCTCCGAGACCGATATCCTCTTCAGCAGGACGGCGTCTATCAGCGCCTTCTCCGGCTCCGCCACGAAGACCTCGAGGCCTTCATGCAAAACCTTCGAAAAGCCGAAGAAGTACGCGGGGCTGATCCTCTCAAACACGATGCTCGTGTTTCCCATGGATATCGCCCTGAGGCCCTTTCTGGCTGTGGTCAGGACCGAGATCACGTTTGGCAGCTGCTCTGTGAGGTTATGATACCGGATGGCGGCCCACAGCGAGATGTAGCTCGGCCATATTATCCGAGATGCCACCAAAAATGGATCCCGGTGGACGGTGTAGACATCCCTCTGAAGCCTGTGGACAAGACCCTGCCTCCTCAACCGGCTCAGGTACACCTTTGCGTATGCAGTGCCCTTGTCGATAAAGCTGGCGACCGTGGCCAAACTAAAGGTGGGATACTCCCTCAACCTCTTCAGCAGGCGGATTGTTTTCAACGACATGCCTCTTCCAAAATTCCATCATTTTTTCCATATTTAAATTTTGTTAAATGCTAGTAATCAAAATTGATAACTTTAATGTCAAATTATTTCTAACAGGGCGTGAACGCTCATGGAATCCGGCGATGCCTCCAAATTATGCCTTCTCCTGCGCAAACCTGAACTTCGGCATCAGCCTCGTGGCTGGTATCTCCTTCTTCATGAGCTCCTCCGCTATCCCGCGCAGCGCCTGGCTGGCTGGGGAATCCGGATACATGGCGATGACCGGGAGATCCTTCCTGAACGCGTCCTCCACGAGCTCGTCGTCCGGCACCACACCCAGGACCGGACCCACGAGCTCCGCCTCCCTGATGAACCTGTCAGCTCCACCCCTGGGTGCCCTGTTCACCACAACGCCTATCCCCTCCATGCCCATGAGCTCCTTGAGCCCGGCGGCGGTCTGGCTGGCGGAGAGTATTGAGTCTATGTCAGGATTGACCACATAAAGCAGGCCGTCCGCTATTGCTGTGAGGATCAGGTGCTCGAAGCTCACGGACGCTGGGGTGTCGACTATTATGTAAGAAAACCTCCTCCTCAGCGTTTCCAGCATCCTCTCAAAGCGACCGACCGTGTTCTCCACGAAGCTCACGATGTCTCTCCCCCCGGGCGGAAGGAACCTGCCGCCGGCGGGCAGCACCGCCAGCCTCGGGAACATAGGCCTCCCTCCCGAGACGAGCTGGCACCTGTATATCGCGTCGGCCAGCGTGCTCTTTCCGGCCATGACATCGGCCAGCGTCACATCCGCGTTCGGACACATCTTCAGCTCAACCGTCCTCACGTGGGTGTCCCCGTCGACCAGGAGCACCATGTCATCCTGAAGCTTGCTCAGCCAGGCAGAGGCATTCATCGCAACCGTGCTCTTCCCCACGCCCCCCTTCGTCCCTATGATGGAGATTATCGGCACCCGATCACCTCTTCAGGCGGTGGATTTCCTCCAGCGCTCAAACAGCCCCCTGAACTCCCTCTCCAGCTCCTCCGGAGGGCGTCCCGTAAAGGGCCTGAGCTGAACTCTGAGCTCCGCGTTCTTGTAAATCATCTTCGCTCCCCTGGGAGGGGAGGGAACCACCTCGAATCTCACAAGCCCCGCCCTCTCGAGCTGGGCTATGTGATAGCGGAGCAGGGGGTTTGTGATGTGCTTGCCGAAAACGCGGCTGGCCCTCCTGGCCAGTTCAGACTGCCTGAGCGGGCCTCCATCGAGCTCTGTGTAGATCCACTGCCTCAGGGGATCTGAAAGCGCCTCGGCTACCCTGAACGCCTCCTGGGGCCCAAGGGTCTTCCAGTCCTCCTCGGAAAAGAGCTTCTCCTTACCCTCCTTTTTTACCTCCAAATGCCTCCCAACTAAAACTAAAATCTAATTTATATATAAATTTATTTATACTTATATGCTGATAAGCCCGAGTTAACCCTTTATACGGGCAGCTGCGTGGCCCCTGACGACAAAGAATCCCAATGCCCCCTGTTCTACAGTCCGTGCCGAACGTTCAGGGACCCGCGCGCCACAATCTCTCCAGGTCCTTCAAATCGAAAAGAAACTTCTCCCCGCGGACGCGCTCCTTGAAGCTCTTAGCAAAGATCGCATAATGCTCCGTTCGAGCGTTCACCCTCCATTCCACCCTCTTTGCCTTCTCTTTGAGTTCCTGTAGAACCCGCAGGGCATCAACCGCCTCCTCCCACTTGCACTCGGCAAAAAGCACATCCCCAGTCTGATCGTTGAGTGCCACTATATCGATCTCCGCCGTTTTCCGGTCGCCTCGCTCATCCCTGTAAGTGCCCCACCATTTCCCAATTTTCTGGAAGTCCGGAACCAACTTTCGAGATCTCAGCTCAAGAAGGGCTTCCGCCGCAACCTCCTCGAAAACCCTCCCAACGTGTGAATTGAACCCGGAAAGGCACCGCTCCACATGCTCCCTCTCGCCGGACTCTATGTACCCCCTGTTGGGATAGATGAACCTGAACCAGAAATTCAGGAAGTTGTCACCTATCCTGTATCTCGCCCTCTTAGATCTCGGTTTTTCTGTATCAACCCGAGCTTCATCAGGGTGCTGAGATACCTGGTGATGGCGGTGGAGTTCATGCCCACGGCGTTGGCGATCTCCGTCTGTTTGGTCTTCCCGGAGGCTATTGCGTTCATTATCGAGAAATAAGTGGCTGGCTCCCCAAGCTCCTCTCTTATCAGGAATTCGCCCTCCTCATACAACACGTTGCCCTTTCTCGCTATCCTCTCCATCACGTTCTCCAAGGCGGTCTTTTTCCCGTCAAGCCAGAGCATGTAAAAGGGTATGCCGCCAGTTATTGAGTAGAATTCCACAACGGTCCCCAGGTCAACGCCGCTGAAGAACTCGAGCACGTCCCTGAACCTGAACGGAAGAACCCTCCACTGCCCTGTGCGCCTTCCGTAGAGGGGTGCTCCCGAAGCGAGGGTCTGCGATTCCATCATCCCGATGCTGGAGCCGCACAGGACGAGCATTATCTCGGTTTTTGAGAGGTACTCATCCCAGTATTTCTGAAAGATCGAAACCACGCCGGGATTGGCAGATATCAGGTAGGGGAACTCATCTATTATCCACACAAATCTTTTCTCCCTCGTTTTCTCTGAGAGGTAGGTGAAGAGGGAGTGCCAGTCATCAAAGGGGTTCAGGAGCAGCGCCCTGTCCCCGAAGAACTCACCGAGCGCCACCGACATGAACTTGATCTGCTCAAACTCATTTCCTCTCGTGCACAGGTAGTACACGCTGGGCTTGCGCGTTCTGAAGTAGTTCAGGAGGGTGCTCTTCCCAACCCGTCTTCTTCCGTAAATTACCACCAGCTGGGGCCCCGGCCTTCGGTAAACGTCCTCGAGAAACCTAAGCTCTTCTTCCCTGTTGACGAATTTTTCCAAGATTATGCACCATAACATTATGTAGTAATGCATATTTAAATACAAAAGGGTGATAAAAGGGAGGCCCATCTG
>JAWCKV010000031.1:0-9526 GCA_038851565.1 Hadarchaeales archaeon (SeqCode)
GCATAAAGGCAGGTGATCGCAGGGTGAGGGTGGTCGGCGTGGTTGTCGACAGGAGGGATTCCGAGATAACGTTGGACGACAGATCCGGGCGCATCAGCGTGATATTTGATGACCCCTCCGCAACTGCCGGAATAGAGGCAGGTGACAGGGTCAGGGTGATCGGGATGCCGCTCACCGTATCAGGCAAGACCGAGCTGCGCGCTGAAACGATGAAAAAGGTCAACGATCTGGATCTAGAGCTCTACGATGAATTTATGAAGCTTGTGGAAAATATGGAGAGGGGGGAGGTGGAATAGGTGCTCAGGGTGAAGACCTCGGACTCGAAGATGTGGAAGACGTGCATAGGGATGATGGCCAACCTGGTAGAGGAGGCGGCTTTCAATTTCTCCGAGAAGGGGGTAAGGACGAGGGCAATGGACCCATCGCGCGTTGCCCTCGTTGACCTTGAGATCCCCAGGGAGGCCTTCTCCGAGTACCAGCTTAATGAGCCCACCGTGCTCGGGGTTAACCTTATCGAGATGGACAGGGTGCTGTCCAGGGGAAAGTCAGACGACGAGCTGGCCATGGAACTGGACAGGGATGGAGGGCGCCTGAACATGATCTTCAGAGGAGCCTCCACGAGAAAGCTGAGCCTTCCCATAATGGACCTGCCGGAGGCGGAGCTTCCGGAGCCAAAGATCCCCTTCACCGCGGCGGTGGAGATAATCGCCGGCGTCCTGCAGGACGGACTGAAGGACGCGGAGCTCGTCGGGGAAACTGTGAGGCTGGAGGCAGGCGGGGAGGAGTTCTCCATGTCCTCGGAAAGCGACAAGGGCAGAACCGAGCTGAAGCTCCAGAAGGGAGACCAGGGACTTATCAGGATCGCCGCAAAACAGCAGGCGAGGGCGACGTACGGAATAAACTATCTCTCCAACATCCTGAAATCGGCCGAATCCGGCAAGACCGTCGCCCTGAACTTCGGCACGGACCTGCCAATGCAGCTCGACTATCCGATCGCTGACGGCAGGGGAAGGCTGAGGTTCCTCCTCGCACCCAGAGTAGAGGTCGAGTAGGGCAAAGGAAAATAAGCCCCAGCGCATACCTCTACACTGACGCTTGAGGAGAGGCTGGACTTGCTGCCGAAGGAGTACATAGCCACTCTGGACCCGTTTTCGGATGAGGCGAGGGAGATAATCGGCTCCTCCCCGCCGATTGAGGAGCTGCCAGAGGAGGTCAAGGAGCTAGCGGTCAGGAGGGCGGCCTGCAGGCCGAGCGAGATGAGGGTGGAGCCCGACGGCCACAGCATAACCACGGACGTCCTCTCCTTCTACCTGATGTGCCAGGGCATTGCCTCGGTTTCCTACCCCTATTCCAGGGAGGTCAGGGCGGTGAGCGACAGCACGAGGGACATCATCAGGTACAGGATGTACGATCTTCACAGGAGGGGGCTGTGGGAGGCGTGCGCTGAGGCGATTGGACGCTCCATAAGGATGATTGAGCTCCCGGATCCTCCAGCGCTTTCCGATGGATTTCAGATCCCGAAGGGCGACCTGATAAGGATAAAGGCCCTGGAGCTCCAGGCAGACGGGATCGACCCCTCGGACAGGATTGCGGTCCAGTACGAGCCAAAGTACGCCGTGAGATGGATAGACCTCGCACCGCTTCTCAAGCACAGGCGGGCTGAGCTGACAAAGATGTACCTGGTCAGGGGATGGGCTGTGATAACTCTCAGGGACATGTGGAACCTCTACGCCAACCTCGCCGCGGTTAGGACCGAGGAGTACATTCAGTCCGTCTATGAGAGGATGCTTGACTCCGGAGTCCCGCGCGATGCCCTCGTCCAGGTGGGGAGGAGAATCGTCGCGGCCCTTCCGAAGGGACCGCCGGCAATGGAGGTGACGCCAAGAGGACCATCGAGGAGGCTCAGGCCTGACCTGTTTCCCCCATGCGTCAGGTCAGCGCTCGCAGGGGCGGGAGCAGGCCTCAGAAACTACGCAGTGACAGTGCTGCTCACATCATTCCTCTCGTACGCGAGACTGTCTCCTCCCACCTCCGCAGTAAAGATCACGGATGTGACAAGCGACCTCTCAATCGTCAGAGATGAGATCTTGCCCATGATATTCGAGGCGGCGGAGAGGTGTAACCCCCCGCTCTTCTCGGACCAGCCACAGGAGAAGGGCGGGATATTCTACCACCTCGGCTTCGGCATGACCACTGATCCTACCCCTGCTGACTCTGGGAGGTCAAAGTGGTACCGCCCTCCGAACTGTGCCAAGATACAGATGTCCGCCCCATCCCTCTGCGCTCCGGACGAACTCTGCAGGAGGGTGAAGAATCCGCTCACCTACTACTTCAGGAAACTTGCGGAGGAGCGTGCAAGGGGGTGATGCCGTGATTTTCAGGGAGGCAACGCCGGGGGAGAGAAGGAGATTCTATGAGGAGGAGTGGAACGCGGGGGAGATACCGGAGTTCCTCCTCCAGACGCTTCACACGAGGGAGTTCGGATTCGACATGGACGGCACTGGGCCCAGCCACAGGTACAACCAGTTCCGCTCGGCCAGGGAGCTGGAGGGGTTCCTCAGGAGGTGGGCACCATACTCCGCCTACGCAAGCGTTGCGATGTACGGGAGGCCCTCCGCGAGGGAGGGCTGGATGAAGGCCGAGCTGGCCCTCGACATAGACGCCAAGGACCTCCCGATAAAGACGTGCAACTGCCCCCAGGGAAAGGTGTGCGAGACGTGCATAGATGATGCCAGAAAGATCGCGATCGAATTCGCGGAAACCCTGAGGGAGGACCTTGACCTGAACGGGGTGTACTTCGTGTACTCGGGGAGGGGGTTTCACATAAGGATATCAGACGAGAGAGCCATGGAGCTCGAACAGTCCGAGAGGGGACATATAGTCGAATATGTGACCGGAGGGGTGGTGCCCTCCGACCTCGCCATCGCCCTCGGGTACTCCCGCGTGTTCAGGGAGAGAGCTGCAAGAACCCTGGGCAGGCTGGGCCCGGAGGACCTTGCCAGGGGAGGAATAAAGAGAAACGTGGCGATGAGGCTCCTTGCCGAGAGGGACAGGGCGGTGAGCTCAATGCGGTCAGGAAGGATCGAAGAGATCTCCGGAATAGAGGGGGTTGGAGAGAAGACCCTCATGAGGCTGCTGGAGCTCCTTGCCAGGATCAACATGCAATGCACTGACGGGAAGGTAACCGTGGACACCAAGCGTATACTCAGGCTGCCATCGAGCCTGCACTCCGGGGTGAGCATGAAATGCGTGGCTGTCAGAGACATCGAGAAGTTCAGGCTTGATGACGCGCTGCCGAAGTTCGCCAGGGAGGCACCGGCTTGAGCGGGTTTACGCTGGACGAGCTGCGGAGGGCGCTTGAATCCGAGAGGAGGGAAAGGGACCTCACCGATCTCCCCGAGAGCTTCTACAGAGATGCCAGGGCCTACCTCTCAAGGCTGCTGTCCGAGGCCGAGCAATCGAGCGGCATAAGAAGGGAGATACTGACGGCTGAGATAGAGGGCGTTGCCGGTGCGCTAAGGGAGCTGCACGTCATCCGGAGAACCAAGGCCCTGTCGATTCTATCCTCGGGCAGAACCCCGGTCGTTTCGGCGGAGGAAAATGAGGGCTTCGAGGAGATAAAAAAGCTCCTGCAGGAGATGGAGGGGGGACTTGTACAGCAGGCTGGGGAGCGCAGGCCCAGGCCCCAGCGGGCGCAGGGCCCAAAGAGGGCCATGTGCGTGTTTCTTGCTGATCTCCCGGAGAGGATAGTGGGGGAGGACAGAAAATCGTATGGGCCATTCAGGAAGGGCGATGTGGCGAACCTCCCGGAGAAGAACGCTGAGCTCTTGACCAGACATGGGGTCGCAGCCAGGCTTGAGGTAACCCTTTAGGCAGCGGTCCTGCGAAACGATACTCTTTTTGAGGTCAGGAGACGATTGTTTCGGGGGGGGAACTATGAAGATACCCAAGAAGCTGAGGACCTTCTGTCCAAAATGCAGGAAGCACACCGAACACACGGTCTCCCAGCTGAAAAAACGGGCGGCCAGGCCCCTGAGCTGGGGCCAGCGGCAGTTCGCCAGGGTGACAGCTGGCTATGGGAGCCAGCCCAGGTCTGAGCAGAAGAGGTTCTCAAAAACCACCAAGAAGGTCGTGCTCATGCTCAGGTGCAGTGAGTGCGGAAAAAGCCACCCGAAGAGGGGATTCAGGAGCAAGGGCGTAAAGTTCGGTGAGTGAGCATGCCCAAGGGTGAGCCAAAATTCGTGATCATAAGGTGCCCCGACTGCGGCAACGAACAGCAGATATACATCAGGGCAAGCACGCATGTGAAATGCCAGGTGTGCGGAAAGACGCTTGCTGTGCCAACCGGCGGAAGAGCTGAGCTAAAGGGCACGGTGGTCCGAACGCTCGACATGTAGGTGATCCTGTGGTGAGACGGAGAACCGAATGGCCCTCAATTGACGAGCTCGTGATCTGCACCGTGAGGGAGATTTTCCCCCAGGGCGCGTTCGTGGCCCTTGACGAATACGGTGGAAAGGAGGGGATGGTCCACATCTCCGAGGTGGCCTCGGGATGGATAAAGAACATAAGGGACCACGTCAGGGAAAACCAGAAGGTCGTCTGCACGGTGCTCGATGTTAACCCGGCGAGGAAGAAGATAGATCTGTCGATAAGGAGGGTGAAGGACAATGAGAGGAAGTGGAAGATCCAGAGGGCCAAGCTTGAGCAGAGAGGTGAAAGGCTCCTGGAGCTGTGCGCGCAAAAGCTGGGAAAGAACCTGGATGCGGCCTATGAAGAGGTTGGCTTTTCTCTCCAGGAAAGGTTCGGGGACCTCTACTCAGCACTTGAGGTGGCAGCCAGCGACCCACAGCAGGTTGAAGCCCTGGTGGGGCCTGAATGGGCGAAGGTGCTTCACGAGGTTGCGAAGGATAACATACAGGCGCCATCATACAGGGTGACCGGGGAGCTGAGCCTGACCTGTCCGGCCCCGAACGGCGCCGAGGTCATAAAAACGGCGCTCCTCTCAGCGAGGAACTCCCTGAGAAGCGAGGAGACCGATCTGGAGTTCTACTACATCGGGGCGCCAAAGTTCAGGATTGAGGTGAGTGGAAGATCGTACAAGAGCGCGGAGAGCGTAATGAAAAAGGCGGCGGAAATTGCGGCCGATATCGTGGCCAAGGCAGGGGGCAGGGGAGAATTTAAAGCGGGATGATATGAAGCTCAGAAAGTGCAGGGCCTGCGAGGTTTACACCCTTAAGGAAACCTGTCCCAAGTGCGGGAGGGAAACCTCATCGCCACATCCCCCACGCTTCTCTCCGCTCGACCCGTATGGGAAATATAGGCGCATGACGAAGAGGATTGCGGGGTGAAGCATCTTTGGACAGGACCACGACAAGGATTTTGAAGGAGCCCCAGCTCAAGGATCCAATACTGATCGAGGGCCTACCGGGAATGGGCTTCGTGGGAAAGCTCGCGGCGGATCACCTGATAGGGATCCTGAAGCCCGAAAAGATCGCCGAGATCCTCTCCCCGCACTTCCCACACCACGTCCTGGTGGATGAGCAGGGAATACTGAGGCCCATGAAAAACGAAATATACCACGCCAGGGTTGAAGGCAGGGATATACTGATATGGACGGGGGACACGCAGCCGGTGACCACCGAGGGGCACTACGATGTTGTGGAGAGAGTTCTGGACATCGCAGAAAGGCTGGGGGTGAGGATGCTGTACACGCTCGGAGGATATGCAACCGGAAAATACGTGGAGGGCATGCCGAGGGTGCTCGGCATAGGCGACTCAAATCTCATAGAGGGCCTGAGAAAAAGAGGAATTCAGGTGGAGGCCGCCAGCGGGCCGGTTGTGGGCGCGGCCGGCCTCCTGATAGGGCTCGGGCAGTTCAGGGGCATGAACGGGCTGTGTCTTCTGAGCGAGACCCACGGAATCCTGATCGACCACAGGGCGGCCCAGGCAGTCCTCGAGACGCTGGGCGCGATCCTGGGGATAAAGCTTGACCTCACAAATCTCGAGGAAAAGGCGAGGAAAACTGAGGAGGCGATCTCGCGCCTCCGCAGGGAGATGGAGGCGCGTGAGTTCAGGGCCAGGATGCACGAGGAGGAGGAATCCTGGTACATAGGATGAGGTCACGGTTTTCCGAGGACGGGCGGGATGCCGTTGAGGACATATGACGTGGACCTGCACCTTCACTCAAAATACAGCGGTGCCACCTCGAGCAGGATGGAGATAGGAACCATAGCGCAGCAGGCGAGGCTCAAGGGGCTGAGCATCGTCGGCACGGGAGACATCTTTCACCCCAAGTGGCTCGAAAGCGTGAAGGGTGAGCTCATTGAGCTGGAGGAAGGAACATTTGAGCACCCGGATCATGAAACCAGGTTCGTGCTCACGGTCGAGGTCGAGGACGCAAGAAGGGTTCACCACCTGATCCTTTTTCCCTCGATAAGCGCAGTGGAATCCCTCCGGGAGACGATGGCGAAAAGATCTGGGGACATCGACACAGACGGAAGGGCACGGGTCGAGATGACCGCGCCTGAGATAGTTGACATCGCAGCCGAGCACGACTGCATCGTCGGTCCCTCCCATGCCTTCACCCCCTGGACCAGCATGTACAAGGAGTTCGACAGCATGAAGGACTGCTACGGGGACAGGGCAAAGGAAGTGATGTTCCTTGAGCTGGGGCTCAGCGCAGACACCGACATGGCGGACAGGATAGCGGAGCTGCAGGGCGTCACGTTCATCAGCTGCTCCGACGCCCACAGCCCCTGGCCGGAAAAGCTTGGCAGGGAGTTCAACCGCTTCGAGCTCGAGGAGCCAACATACCGCGAGCTGGTCATGGCGATAAGGAGGGAGGGAGGAAGGAGGATCGCGCTCAACGTGGGCTTCGACCCAAGGCTTGGCAAATATCACAGGTCGGCCTGCTCGAGGTGCTTCACGCAGTACGACCTGCAGAGGTCCCAGGCCCTCAGGTGGAGGTGCGAGAGGTGCGGGGGATGGATAAAGAAGGGGGTATGGGACAGGGTCAACGAGCTCGCCACCTATACGGAGCCGAGGCATCCCCCCCACAGGCCCCCCTACCTCAGGATAGCGCCTCTGGCCGAGATAATATCGCTGGCGATGGGGACACAGGACCTTCACTCGCCTGATGTGAGGGCAACATGGGAGAGGCTCGTGGAGAAATTCGGAAGCGAGATAGGCGCACTCGTGGATGCCCCGCTGGAGGAAATAGAGAGGGCCGCGGGAAGGAGGGTGACCGCTATGGTTAAAGCCTTCAGGGAGAACGGCTTAAGAGTCGTTCCCGGAGGTGGCGGGAGATATGGTCACCTGGAGATACCTGATGAGCTGGCTGGACTTCTGCCGCCCGTTCCCCAGAGGAGGATAACGGAGTTTGAGTGAGAATGAAGGTGAACCCCGAGCTGTGCATGAGGTGTGGCGCCTGCGCGGGCGTCTGTCAGTTCGATGCCGTGGAGGCGACGGACGGATACGTGAGGGCGAACGAGCGCTGCACAGAGTGCGGCATCTGCGCAAAAATATGTCCCGTGGGGGCGATCACGGTTGGAAAGAGAGCATGACGTGATAGTGATCGGGGCAGGGCCCGCCGGATCCACCGCCGCGTACTCGGCTGCGAGGGAAGGGGCCAGAGTGCTTATGATCGACAGGAGGAGGGAGCTGGGCGTGCCGGTCCAGTGTGGCGAGGCGCTGGCGGAGGACGTGCTGAACGAGCTGAAGATAAAACCTGACCCGAGATGGGCGGTCTGCCGCACGAATGCCGTGAAGATAGTCTCGCCCTCCGGCATAGAGGTCAGAATAGCAGAAAAAAACGTGACCGGAAAGGTCGGGTACATCCTGGACAGGAAGGTATTTGACAAGTTCCTGGCGATGAGGGCGGCAAGGGAGGGCGCAGAGGTTCTGGTGAACACATACGCATACGGGCCTGTCATGA
Organism: Hadarchaeales archaeon (SeqCode); assembly: GCA_038851565.1. Taxonomy (GTDB): domain Archaea; phylum Hadarchaeota; class Hadarchaeia; order Hadarchaeales; family Hadarchaeaceae; genus JAWCKV01. The sequence goes on from JAWCKV010000031.1 coordinate 7,934, forward strand.
AGGACGGAAGAATGGTCGGGGTAAAGACGAGAGGGCCGTGGGGCAACTTGGAGTTCAGAGGAAAGGTGATCGTGGCAGCAGATGGTGTCGGCTCGCGGGTCGCCAGGTGGGCGGGCATAAGGACCGCGCTGAAGCTGGAGGATGTTGAATCTGGGATTCAGTTCCAGATGGTGGGGGTTAAGCCCGAGGACACATCCCTCATGGAGTTCTACTTCGGGAGCGGGATCGCGCCTGGAGGATATGCCTGGTTCTTCCCGAAGGGAGAGGACACGGCAAACGTCGGGCTGGGCGTGCTGGGAAGCAGGGCCCAGCGCAGGCCGATCGAGTACCTGAAGGATTTTGTGAAGAGGATGCCGCACATAAGCTGTGGGAGGGTGGTCGAGATAAACGCCGGAGGGGTTCCAGTCAGCGGGCCGATATCCCAGACGGTCAAGGACAACCTGCTTGTGGTCGGCGACGCGGCGAGACAGGTGAACCCTCTCACCGGCGGAGGTATAGACTCCGCCATGCGCGCGGGCACGATAGCCGGAGAGGTTGCAGCCAAGGCCGTGAAGGAGGGGGACACCTCCGAAAAGCGCCTCATGGAGTACCAGAAGAGGTGGAAAGCTGCAATAGGTAAAAGGCTGGAGAAGTACCTGAAGGGCAAGGAGGTCCTGCTCAGGCTCTCAGACGAGGAACTCGATCAGCTCGCAAAGACCCTCAGCTCTGTGAGGTTCGACAGGATAAGCCTCACTGACATGCTCAAGGTCATAGCGCGGGCCCACCCAAAGCTCCTCTGGAAGCTCAAGGGGCTGTTCTGAGATGGCTGGCCGGAGGCGGTCAGGGTGATCACATGCAGAGGTTCGGCCACATCGGAGGAGCGATGCTGTTCTCGGCCCTTCTCTCGGCCCAGCTTGGCCTTCCGAAGGCTCATGCGCTCATTCTCGCCATTGTTGCCTCAGCAGTCGCCACTTTTCCGGACGAAGACCTGAGCTGGCACCTTCACCGGGGCTTCACGCACTCCCTGGCCTTCCTCGCATTTGTCTCGGTCGCCTTCGGTCTGGCCGGAAGCTTCCTGTGGACAGTTTTGCCCTCTCAGCTTGGCTGGCCTGAGTGGCCGTATCCCATGTCATCTGTGGACCAGCTGCATGTCTTCATCGCATGCTCCCTTCCAATACTGGCGGGAGGCGGCTCGCATCTCTTCTTTGACATAATGACGAAGAGCGGGATACCGGTGCTCTGGCCCAGCAGCAAAAAATACGCCATGGGACTTTTCAGGTCATCCAATCCGCTAGCTAACTATGGACTTTTGGCGCTCGGGGCCCTTTTCCTGACCTCGATCCTGATTTGACTTACCTAGGGCACAAGCCTGCTCCTGTCTCTGGGGAAGAGCACGCACTCCCTCACGTTGGATGCCCCGGTCAGCACCATGGTGAGCCGGTCAAGGCCCAGGCCCCATCCAGCGTGGGGTGGAAGTGCACCGTACCTGTAGTTCAGAAGATGATGCGAAAAGTTATCGGGGTTCAGCCCCTTCTCCTTCAGCCCCTTTATCAGCATGTCCGCCTGGTGTATGCGCGTGCCTCCAGAGGCTAGCTCAAGATCGCCGTACATGAG
>JAWCKV010000032.1:0-9384 GCA_038851565.1 Hadarchaeales archaeon (SeqCode)
GCTTGGTCGGCCAGCGCGATGCGAACGTTCGCAACCTCCGATGCCTTCTCAACCACAGGCCTTAACTTCTTCGTGTCACCGACCCTATCGCTGGTGACTTCCATGGCCAGTATCTGCTTTGTTTCTGCGTCGACAGCCACGTGGATCTTCAGGTAACCACGCCTGCTCTTCCCTCCCCAGATCTCCCGCCTCCACTCGCCGCGGTTCGTCACCTTGATGCCGGAGGCATCCACAGCAACAACAACGTCGTCCCCGAGTTCCCGCAGGCTGCGCTCAAACTTCAGCTTCAGCTTGTTTATCCTGCGGCAGATGGTTGAGTAGTCCGGCACCCTCAGCTCCGGGACCAGCTCCGCCAGCTTTCTTGTGAACCCCTCCTCCTGCCTGAACGGCAGGTGAAAGAAGTACCTGGGGAAAGCTAGGAACTCGATCAGGCTTTCCGGGTACTCAAATGGCTTTCCCCGCTTCCCGCTGTTCATCTCTTCCAGTTCGCCCTCCCAATTCTCCAAAAAAATCCAGATCTATCAACAGCTCGCCTCTCCTGACGAGCCGCCCGTTGTATCCCCTCCAATCACGCCTCTGCTTCTTCATGCTGAACCACCTACTTGTTTTTTACCCACCTCTGGTGGTCCAGCCTCACAATCCAATACTTTACAGGAGGTTAAAAATAATGCAACATACCACGCGATTCGGCAATAATTTAAATGCGCATGTGAATATAATTTAATCCAAACCAGAGAATAAAGGGGATAACCTTGCCGGAAACCGACATCCTGATGTGGATCGTGGGGCTGATGGTGCTCAGCTTCATATACGTGCTGATAACCCCACAGCTCCTCAGCCTGCAGGCTAGGATAGGGCTAGGCCAGCTCAGGAAGTCCGTCAGGGAGGTGGAAAGGTGGGCCGCGGAGAGCAAAAAAGTGGCCATCGATGCCATAACCAAACATGGGAAGCCCAAGCGGGACGTGGAGAAGGAGCTGGATGGCCTCCTCGAGTTCTTCGAGATCTACCCTGTGACGGATGATCCGGTAGGCGTGCTCAGGAGGCTCGAGCACCTCCTGGACGTCAGAAAGAGGAGGTTCGAGGGCGCGATATCCCACCTTGTGCCAGAAGCTGACCCGGAAACCGCGGCGAACCTGGAGATGGTCGTGGAGGGGGCGATGGCCAACAGGACCCTCTACCGTGTCCTGAGGCACTACATGCTACTTGCCGAGAAGACGAAGAACATGCAGCTTGTGATGGTCATACAGATGAACGTTCCCTTCCTGAGAGAGTACGCGAAAGCGTTTCTGGAGGCCACCAAGACATTTGCGGAGGGGAAGGCAATAGGGGACGGGGTTGGACCGCTGTCCGTCATGAGAATAGCTGAGGGGGCGAAGTGGAAGGAGGGAGTGGAGGACACCGTTTACGCAGAGGGCTCGTTTGAGGGAAGGAAGCTAGTAGTGGTCAAGGCGAAGGGACCAGGCGGGAGGGTTGGAAAGCCCGGGGAGCTCATAAAGAGAATCGTCGCCCAGAGGAAGGTCGCGAGGATAATCATGATAGATGCCGCCGGAAAGCTGGAGGGCGAGAGAAGCGGAGAGGTGATAGAGGGGGTTGGCGCTGCGATAGGCGGGCCACCGACGGAGAAGTACAAGATAGAGGAGGTCGCGACAAAGCGGGGGATACCCGTGGACGCCATAGTCATAAAGGAATCATTCGTGGAGGCGATAAAGCCATTGCACAGGGATCTTGCGAAGGGGGCTGAGGTCGCCTCGGAAGTCGTGAAGAGGGCGATAAGGGAGCGCACGAAACCCGGCGACACAGTGATAATAGCCGGGATAGGCAACACCATAGGGATAGGCCAGAAGCCGGAGGAGGTGCCGAAGGAGTTCCCGGCCCCGCCAGTTAAGGGCAAGGAAGAGATAGAGTCGATGGTACTGCCAATCTGAGATCAGCTGGAGGATTTTCATGAGAAGATACAAGCACCTCTCAGAAGTTCAGAAGACCATGTGGGAGCCGGAGCGGATAAGGAACATAGGGATAGTGGCCCACGTCGATCACGGCAAAACGACCCTCACGGACTCCCTCGTGGCGGCATCTGGAATAATCAGCTACGAGCTCGCCGGGGAGCAGCTCTTCACGGACTTTCTGGACATAGAGCAGCAGAGGGGAATAACCGTTCAGACGTCCGCGGTGAGCCTCTCACACACCTACGAGGGGCACGACTACCTGATCAACCTGCTGGACACCCCCGGCCACGTTGACTTCACGGGAGACGTGACGAGGGCGCTCAGGGCGATCGACGGCGTTGTGGTGGTCATGGACGCGGTTGAGGGGATAATGCCGCAGACCGAGACCGTGGTCAGGCAGGCCCTGCAGGAGTTCGTGCGCCCGGTGCTCTACATAAACAAGGTAGACAGGCTCATAAACGAGCTCAGGCTCACGCCCGAGGCCATGCAGGCGCGGTTCATGAAGCTCATAACGAAGTTCAACGAGCTCATACGCAGGTTCGCGAGGAAGGACGTCGCGGAAAAATGGCAGGTGAAGGTGGAGGACGGCTCGGTCGCCTTTGGATCTGCAAAGCAGAAGTGGGCGCTCTCCTTCCCGCAGATGAGGAAGAAGAACATAAGCTTCAGGGAGATCATACAGGCCTGCCAGGAGGGGAGGTATGATGAGCTGGCAAAAAAGAGTCCTGTGTACGAGGTCGTGCTGGACATGGTAATACGCCACCTGCCCAACCCGAAGGAGGCACAGGCGCAGAGGATACCGGTGATATGGAAGGGGGACCTGGAGAGCGAGTTAGGAAAGAACGTGCTCAACGCCGATCCAAACGGGAAGCTCTGCATGGTCATAACCGACATAATAGTGGACGAGCAGGCAGGAGTGATAGCCACCGGACGCGTGTTCTCGGGAACCGCGGAGAAGGGGAAAATGGTGAGGCTCTGCGGGTCGAAGCAGGAGGCAAGGATCCAGCAGGTCAACGTGTACATGGGGCCGGACAGAATAATGGTCGACAAGGTGCCAGCGGGAAACATAGCTGCGGTCATAGGTCTAAAGGATGCCTACGTGGGCGAAACCGTCATAGAGGCCGGAGTGGAGGGAAGGGGATTCGAGGAGCTGAGGTACATAAGCGAGCCGGTCGTAACGGTCGCCGTCGAGCCGAAAAACTTCCAGGACCTGCCAAAGCTGGTGAACGAGCTGAAGAAGATCTCGCGCGAGGACCCGAACGTGCGCGTGAAGATAAACGAGGAGACTGGTGAGTACCTCGTCTCAGGAATGGGTGAGGTCCACCTTGAGATAGTGCAGTACAAGCTGCAGAAGGCGGGGCTGGAGGTGAAGACGTCCGAGCCCATAGTCGTGTACAGGGAGACCGTGACGACCAAGGCGGGACCGGTTGAGGGGAAGTCGCCGAACAGGCACAACAGGTTTATGATGGCTGTGGAGCCGCTGGAGCCCGATGTCGTCAGGGCGATAGAGGAGGGAAAGATCAGTGACAAGATGGAAAGAAAGGAGCTCGCCGGTGCCCTGAGGGAGCTGGGATGGGAAACCCATGCCGCGCGAAATGTGGTCTCCATGATAGGGCCGAACGTCCTCGTGGACATGACGAAGGGCGTTCAGTACATGAGGGAGGTCGAGGACTACGTGATAGAGGCGTTCAAGGAGGTCGTGGAGGAGGGACCGATCATGAGGGAGCCCATGAGGATGATGAAGGCCATGATCATGGACGCCACGCTTCACGAGGACTCGGTGCACAGGGGGCCGGCCCAGATCATACCTGCCGTGAGACGCCCGCTGCAGGCCGCCGTCCTGCTGGCCAGCCCGACAATCCTGGAGCCCATGCTGAAGCTTGAGGTGCGCGTCCCGCAGGAGTTCATGGGAAGGGCAACAAAAGTGATCCAGGGAAGAAGGGGCAGGGTGCTCAGCATGGACATGGAGGAGGATCTGGCCATACTGAGGGCATCCCTGCCTGTGGCCAACTCATTCGGCCTAGCAGCGGAGCTCCGTTCCGAGACCGAGGGCCGGGCAATATGGGCAACGGAATTCGAGAAGTTCGAGGAGCTGCCGAAGGAGCTACAGGCACAGGTGATAAGGGACACGAGGAAGAGGAAGGGACTGAAGCCGGAGCCCCCGCAGCCGGAAGAGTTCATGGAGAAGTAATCCTTTTTGAGATCTCCGCGAACTGCTCGGGGGAGAGCTCAAACACGCGAACGTCCGCCATCTCTCCAAGTATGTGCTCGGCCCTCTTCCTTCTCTCTTCCCTCGAGAGCCTCACGCCTGGAAAGACCTCATGGAAGGAGCGAAACAGGGCGTTCCTTGCCCTCTGATTCCTGTGCTGAAAAAGGGCCCTCACCATCGAACTGAACTTCTCATCGTCGACCTCAAACGGTGGCTCCCTGAGCCTCAGGCGAACCACCCTCGAGGAAACCCTCGGCGGCGGATAAAATGACTCCGGCGGCACCTCATCAAGCAGCTCGACCTCCGCTCTGCGGTAGACGCTGACCGTGAGCCTGCCGTAGTCCTTGGATCCCGGCCTTGCCACCAGCCTCCTCGCGAACTCCTCCTGGTACAGCAGGACCGCCAGGTCAAATTTCCTTTCAAGGAGCATGAAGGTGAACTCTGAGGAGATAGAGTATGGGATGTTCGACACGACCTTGTTGAAGTCAGGCAGGTCCGCCATCAGGACATCACAGAACACCACGCTGACATTCGGATGGCGTCTCTCCATCTCTCTGAGCGCCTTGCCGAACCTTCTGTCCCTCTCCACCGCTATGACGCGTCCCGCACGTTCCGCCAGTATCTCGGTGAGGTTGCCGACTCCGGCGCCCACCTCCAGCACAACATCATCCCTGGAGAGAAGCGCATGGTTGGCCATCCTCAGGAGAAGTGAGCGGTCGATGACGTGGTGCTGACCGGCCCGCCTCGAGGGCCTGATGCCGGCGTCCCTGAGAAGCCTCAATATACCGTCCCGCATCATTCAAATCTCACCTCAGCGGAATATAGATGGGGGTTCCACTGAAGAAGGATTTTCCCAGAACATTCGAGGAGCTCCTGCCGACGCTTCGATCCTCGCAAGGCATCACCCCGGAGGTTGAGAGGAGAGTCGCAGAGCTGTACGGTAACAGGGGAAGGAGAGCGCTGGAGGCCGTGATGGCCGGCAGCGTAATAAGGAGGGGCAAGAGGTGGTTCGTGCGTGGGAAGGAGGACGAGTATGAGGTAGTCAGGGGCTTCTGCTCGTGCAGGGACTACGTTCTGAACGTGGCGACCGGAAAGGCCGGCGTGGACATGTGCTACCACGCACTCGCCAAGAGAATATGTGAGGAGATCGGATCCGGATACAGGGAGGAGCCTGAATCAGGCGGGGGCTGAGGGGCAGAGGTCGCGTACTGGACACTCATCATGCCTGGGGTTTCTTGCCCTGCATATCCTTCTCCCGAGCTGTATGAACAGGAGATGAGCCATCACCCTCTTTCCCCTAGGGGTAACACTCTCAAGCTTCCTCCTCACGTCCTCGTATCCATCCTTTTCACCTGCAAATCCCAAACGCCTGGATAGCCTGAAGACGTGGGTATCGACCGGGAACACATCTCTTCCCCCCGCAAATGCGAGAACAACATCGGCCGTCTTCTGCCCGACTCCGGGAAGCGATTTCAGCTCTCTTTTGGCATCAGGGTAAGGCATGCGGAGCACCCTCCTGAGATCACCGCCGTATCTCTCCAGAAGGGCCCGTGACATGAGCCTCAGATTTTTTGATTTTATCCTGTACATGCCGGATGGCCTTATCAGCCGCGCTATCTCCCTCACGTCCGCAGACGCCAGCTCCTCCGGCGTGGTTAATCTCCCGACAAGCCTTCTGAAAGCCAAATCCGCGTTTCTGGAGGTTGTGTTCTGGGAAAGCACCGTTCTCACCAGGGTGAGAAATGCGTTTCCCGACCTCTCGCTGGGTGCTGAAAGGGTGGACTCCAGCCTTCTCAATATCTCCAACATCCGCCGCTCCTGTGATATCCTTAAAATCCGCCGATGATCAGTTCTCAGGGTGACAGACCTGCCTGCCAAGGACATCCTGTACATAATAGTAATTGGCGGCTCTTTGGCTTTTGGGATACAGGCCATGTTCCTGGGGATAGGGGGCAGGACGATGGTGGCGTACGGGCGGAACAGAGGGACCATGCTCCTGAAAGCGCTTGTCCTCGGGCTGTGCATAGGAACTCTTTCTATCATCACGACCGATCTGCTCGGAATGGGGTCGCCCTACATCGCGCTCTGGCTTGTAGCGTACACGGTGATTTCTGGAGCGGTCCTGCGCGTTTTTCCGTACAGGGCTCCACCCAGGGAGATTGACCTGCCGCAGGCGAACTCGGACGACCTGAAACGTCTCGTCAGAAGAAAGGGATTAAACGGACTTATTGAGGAGAAGGGCGAGGAGTGACCTCATCCCCTGTACCCAACCTTCTGCTTCAACATCTCCACGGATTCCGGGTTGTGGAGGGTCGATATATCGCCAAGCGGCTCGTTTATCAGAAGTGCCTTGAGCACCCTTCTCATGATCTTTCCGCTTCTCGTCTTCGGTAGCTCATCCACGAATATTATCCTCTCGGGCCTGGCTATCGGACCCATGCACCTGTCGACGTGCTTGATGAGATCCTTGACGAGCTCATCTGAGGGCCGGTATCCTGGCTCCAGTATGGCATACGCCACCGGGACCTCCCCCTTTATATCGTGGGGAACCGGGACAACAGCGCTCTCCACCACTGCCGGGTGCCTGTTGAGAGTGTCCTCAAGCTCCGCTGTTGAAAGCCTGTGGCCTGCAACCTTCATCACATCGTCGACCCTGCCAGTCACCCTTATGCATCCGTTCTCCAGTTTTCTCGCGCCATCGTTTGTGACGTAGTACCTGTACTGATACTTCAGCCAGTAGGTCTCCCTGTATTTCTCATCCGCCTTGTAGAGGCCCCTGAGCATGCTCGGGGGAATTGGGGGCAGACAGACGAGATATCCTCCATCTCCGACCTTCACAGGTTTTCCTTCCTCATCAACCACGTCGAAAATGGATCCCGGGAAGGGCCTGCCGGCCACGCTTGGTATGAAGGGACCTATGCCGGGCAGCGACATTATCAGCGTCCCCCCGGTCTCAGTCTGCCACCACGTATCTGTGATCGGACACCTGCCGCCGCCTATCACGTTGAAATACCACATCCAGGCCTCCCTGTCTATCGGCTCCCCCACCGTTCCCAGCAGCCTCAGGCTGCTGAGGTCATGCTTCCTCGGCCACTCCTCTCCCATCTTCACGAACATCCTTATCGCGGTCGGGGCGGTGTAGAGGATCGTGACCCCGAACTTCTCTATTATCTCCCACCATCTGTCCGGGGCAGGATAGTCAGGAGCGCCCTCGTACACAACCATCGTGGCGCAGTTCAAGAAAGGACCATAGCATCCGTATGAGTGGCCGGTTATCCAGCCGATGTCCGCTGTGCACCAGTAAACATCGTCATCGTGAATGTCAAAGACCCATTTTGTCGTCCAGTAGACCTGGGTGAGATATCCCCCGGTGGTGTGTACGACCCCCTTCGGTCTTCCGGTGGTGCCGCTCGTGTACAGCAAAAACAGCATGTCCTCAGCATCCATGACCTCGGGCTCGCATTCCGGCACAGCTTTTTCCATCAACTCATGCCACCAAAAGTCCCTTCCTTCAACCATATTCACCTCATTTCCCGCCCTCTTCACGACCACGACCTTCTCCACGTTTGTGCCCTTTATCCCCTCATCGGCGTTTGCCTTCAGGTTCACGACCTTTCCGCGCCTGTAATATCCATCAGCGGTGATGAGCAGCTTTGCCTCCGCATCCTCCAGCCTCACCCTCAGGGAGTCGCTGCTGAAGGCGGAGAAGACCACGCTGTGCGGCGCCCCTATCCTCGCGCAGGCCAGAATGGCCACGTAGGTCTCGGGAATCATGGGCATGTATATCCCAACCCTGTCGCCCTTCTTTATGCCCAGGCCCTTCAGCACGCTGGCGAACTTTTTGACCTCCCTGTAGAGGTCATCGTAGGTCATGATCCTCACCGGCTCCTGAGGCGGCTCAGGCACCCATATCAGGGCTTTCCTCGACCCCTTTCCGGCCTTCACATGCCTGTCAACTGCGTTGTAGCAGGCGTTTATCTTGCCCCCTACGAACCACTTGACATAGGGGGGATTCCACTCATATGGCCTGTCCCACCTCTTGAACCACACGAGGCCTTCCGCCGCCCTCTCCTCCCAAAACCCTACCGGGTCCCGTGCGGCCCTCTCGTAGATCGAGGGGTCGCTGACCCACGCCCTCCTCTTCATCTCCTCGGATGGCCAGAAGACGTCCTTCTCCCTTGGATCCTCAACGACCCACCTTGTTGCTCCCATAACGTCATCTCCTGAGTTCATTATGCCTACTGTTCCTCCAATATAAATTTTTCTAATTTTAAACGCGTCTGGATCTACTTTGGGTTCAGATCTCCCTGAACTCTCTGTCCAGCCTCCTCACCATCCTCCTGCATCCCGGGAACTCATCGAGGTAGGGGGCGATGTCCCTGAGAACCGCCCGCCAGAGCTCCCTCAGCCCGCTCGAGGAATTTCCGCGCTGCCTGTGCTTCAGCGCCTGAACCATTATGGAGAGATAGTCCGCCATGTGAACCAGTCTTGCCTCGGGACTCCGCCCCTCGCTGTACTCCTTCCAAAGCTCCAGGCACCTCCCTGAAAACCTCAGACCCTCCAGCAGCTCCCTCAACGCCTTCTCCTCGATGCGGGCTTTCTCGCCTGACCTGAAATGCCTTCTGGCAGGATAGGGGATGTCGCCGACGATCGACTCCGGCCAATCGTGAACCGCCGCCATGGCGAGCGCCTTCCCGAGATCCATCTTCCTCGCCACAAGCTCCTGGGAGAGCAAAAGTGTCATCGCGACCACATCGAAGGTGTGCTGGGCGACGTCCTCAACCTCGCTGAGGGGAACATCGCAGAGAAGCCAGCCGGTTCTCGGAACCTGCTTCAACCTGTTCAGCCTTTTGAGGAGCTCTTCCATCACACCACCACTATCTTTGCGCTCTCAACCCCCCTGATCGAACCCAGGCGCTCAAACAGCTCTCTCAGCCTGCTGCCGCTGCCCTGAACTATAAGGGCCTCAAGGCACCTATCGGCGTCCACGTGGAGGTGTTGAACCGACCTTATCATCTCGGAAAATTCATGCTGGATGTCAATTAGCGAGTCAGCCAGCCCTCTTATGTCGTGCCTGTACACGATCAGGATGACGCCGAGCTGTTTCCCCCTGAGGCTCCTGCGCCACCTGTAGGATGCCAGAAATTCCCTGAGCGCGTCCCTCATCGCCTCAGACCTGCTGGCGTATCCCTGTTCATCCAGAGAGGCGTCGAATTCCCTCAGAAGGTCCTC
>JAWCKV010000033.1:0-8725 GCA_038851565.1 Hadarchaeales archaeon (SeqCode)
GTCTTCGAGGGAAACATTTCCATACATCTGTTTGACGATCTCCTTCACGGTGCTGGCCAGGCTGTAGGATCCTGTTATTATCTCGTTTTTCCCCACCGCTGCGTTTTCCACGCTCAGCATCTCCTGCAGCGCTTTTGGATCCATGTAGTCACCGTGGACAAGGACAACCATCACATAGCGCCCTCCAAACTCCTCAGAGAGGTGGTCAAGCGCGACCATGGAGGGCACATCCGACGGCAGGAAGGTCTTAAATGACATCTCTGTCCTAATGTCAGACGCCATCAGCCCGCATGCCACCGTGACCAATACTGCCGCCGCTATGATGAATTTACCATAAGACTCGGAGGCACCGGCGGCCTTTCCAAGTGCCCTGTCCACAATTCTTCCCCTTTCCATCTCTCTTCTTCCTATGTGTCTTCCTCCTCGCAGCACGAGAAGGGCAGGCAGGAAGCACGTTGATAGCAGGAACGAAAAGCCGATCCCCAGCGCGGCGAATATTCCAAGAGTCCCTATGGCCGGCAGCTCGGATGCCATGAAGGATCCAAATCCTATAATTGTTGTCACCGCCGCAAGGACCACCGCAACTCCCGTGGTCTTCATCGATGAGCTGGCGGCCTTCAGCGGCGCGCTGCCCTTTCTGAGCTCTTCGTGATATCTGTTGAGCATGTGGATCGAGTAGTCGATTCCCAGCCCCAGCACGAGGGGTATGAGAGCGACGTGAATCATTGTGAACTTCAATCCGGTAAGTCCCATGATCCCTACAGCCCACAGCGCGCTCAGTCCGACCACAGCAAGGGATGCCGCTATGTCAGAAAATCGCTTGAAAGTTAGCAGGAGTATCGTGAGAACTAGGACTACCGCCGCTGGAATGAGCACGGCGTTGTCCCTGTCCATAAGCCCGTATATCTCCCTGCTGACGACGAGGTCCCCAGTTACCTCCAGCTCTGCCTCGGGCCTGTTCTCATCAAATCCCCTGACGATCTTCAGGAATGCGTCGGTTTTTCTGTTTCTCTCGTCCCTTGACATCCCCGGCGATGTGGAAATGGTGATAAGTGCCACGGTATGGTTTTCGTTCACGAGGCCCCGTAGCTTGGAGGAGTACGGGCTCATGAACGCATTAAGTATCATGATTTCTAGCTGAGCGTCCGGCAGGTTCTCATATCCAGGAATCATTTCAGCAACGATCTTGGCATAGGACCCAGCCCCCATGGCGAAGTTCTCCAGCTCGGGGGAGTTCATGATCTTCGATTCGAGGTCGAGCATTGCGCGAAAGACCTCTGCCCTTAGCACGTTTTCTGCCCTCAGGAGTATGAGTTCGGTTGCACTCCCGAATTTGTTCTCGAATTCCTCGGTGGTTACCACGGCTGGAGAGTCCTTCGGAAGGAATTCCTTGAACTCGGTGGTCATGGATATCCTGGTGAGCCCATATGACATTAGGCAGGTGATCAGGAGCACCGCAAACACGGTGATTAGCGGTCTATTGAGTATTCTATCAGGAATTCGGGCTCTCATATGAAGTCACCTATTCTTCCAGGTTCCTATCTTCTCGTCCACAAGCCTTTTAAGCGCGTCAACAATCTCATCCGGTGACGGAGCAAGGTATAGGTGTCCTCTTCTGTTGTTTTTTGTTTTAACTTCAATGACCTTGATCAGCGAAAGCCGCCTGAGCCTTTTTATGTGCTCCCTTATGCTCCGTTCTGACCTCCTTGTTGCCCTCACGAGGTTTTGAAGCGTTAGGCCGTCTCTCCTCCTCTCCAATATCTCCAGGATTCTCCTCCCGCATCCCCGTATTCCAAGAAGTTCAGACACTTCAGCTGAGAGTCTAGGCTTCATGCGCATCTGTTTCCATTAGGCAATGCTTATATATAATGCTCTTTCAGGCTCATATGTAGAAAAAATTTCATATCAGTTGGTGATTCGATGTCTCAGATAGTCCTCACCGCAGACCGTTCCATCATGTCAGAGTACGGCGGCGGAATATTTGTCGGATTTGCCGCCTGCGCCCCCGTGCTTCTCGATGAGTGGCTGTACAAGCGAATACTGTGCCCGCCTGTTCCCCAAGAAGACGGCATAGCGAAAAAGGCCCCATGTGGGACGAGGAAGATGGAGGCCGCCCTTCTCGAGCAGGGCTTTGATGTTAAGGTTGCACATCCGGAGCATTTAGGCAAGGTGATAGGGCCAGACACAAGGGCCGTTGGAATAACGACAAACGACCCGCTTGGCCTGGGACCAGCTTCTTCCACGTTCAGCAGCCTTGCGGGAAAGGAAACGTACTCCGCACGCTTTTTTAGGAAACTCATAAACGATCCGGCTCTGCGGAGGAAAGGCGCCAAGGTTATAGTGGGAGGACCGGGAGCCTGGCAGGTAGCCGAGGAGAGGATCGCGGTCAAGCTGGGCATAGACTGCGTGGTCGTGGGCGAGGGGGAGATAACCGGCGTGGAGATGTTCAGGAGGGCCATTGAAGGAAAGGATCTTCCTCGCATAGTTCACGGGGAAGTGGTACCTGTCGAGAGAATCCCCAACATAAGAAATCCCACAGTATGCGGACTGGTTGAGATAGCGCGCGGGTGTGGAAAGGGATGTCATTTCTGCCTTCCGACGCTCCAGCGGCTGAGGTGCAGGCCAATCGAGAAGATAATGGAGGAGATAAGGATCAACCTCGCTGGAGGGGCCAAGGGTGTCCTCCTGCACGCTGAGGACACGCTGAGGTACGGCGCGGATGGCCCGGTTCCTAGCGAGGAGAGAGTGCTAAGGCTGTTCTCAGAGGCCCTCAAGCTCACGCCCCACGTCTGGATCTCACACTTTGCGTTTTCATCCGTGGCAGCAAAGCCAAGAATGATAGACAAGCTGACGGAGATGCTCATGGCTGCCGATGATGACTTCTCCTACCAGGCAGGTCAGGTCGGCATCGAAACCGGTTCTCCGAGGATCGTGGAAAAGCACATGCGCGGAAAGGCGCTTCCCTTTAGGCCCGAGGAGTGGCCCGATGTGGTGGTTGAGGCCCACAAGGTCCTAGCAGATAACCGCTGGATTCCGTGCTCGACCCTGATAATGGGACTTCCTGGAGAGGAACCGGAGGACACGGTGAAGACGATGGAGCTTTTGGACAGAATAAAGGATTACATGTCGCTGATCGTCCCACTTTTCATGGTTCCACTCGGCGGGCTTGGAAACGGGAGGTTTTTCCTGGCAAAGGATCTGAGGCCGGATCACTGGCAGCTGATGGCGGCATGCCTGAGGCACGACTTCAGGTGGGTCGATGTGCTAGCGGAGGATTATCTCAAAAGCAGGGGCCTTAAGGGCATGATAATCAAGGAGGGGATACTCCGGGTGCTCAGGCGTGCCATCAACCCGTACCTCAAGCTCATGGAGGAGGGAATAAATCCGCTCATGGGAAACGGTTCCAGATCTGTGAAGGCAGCATCCGGTCTCTCCTGAAAATCAAAACAATTATACACAGGTATCCTGTCCTTTTCTTTGGTGATTTCCATAAGGGTTGCCATAATCGGATGCGGCGCAATAGGCACGCTTCTCTCGAGGGCAATAGACGGAGGAATCGTGGAGGGAGCCAAACTCCGCTGGGTGTATGACATAGTTCCGGAGAAATCAAAACTCCTCGTGAAAAAGCTGAGACACAAGCCCAAGATAGCAAAGGGCCCCCTTGACATATACTCTGACGCTTCCCTTGATCTCGTTGTCGAGGCGGCTTCCCAGCAGGCGGTCAGGCAGTACGCGCTGGACGTGCTCAGGAGCGGTAAGGATCTTATGGTGATGAGCGTCGGCGCATTTTCGGATGAGGACCTCCTCCAGAGGGTTATTGCGGCCGCCAGGAGAGCCGGGAGGAGGATATACATCCCATCCGGGGCGATTTTGGGAATAGACGGAGTGAAGGCCAGCAAGGTCGGCGGGATAAGGAGCGCTCTGCTTATAACAAGAAAACCTCCCTCCGCCCTCGCTTACAGCGATTATCTCAAACGTCGGGGAATATCGCTTGAGGGCCTGAAGGCACCGAAGGTAGTTTTTGATGGACCAGCTAGAAAAGCCGTGAAGGCGTTTCCGGCAAGTGTGAACGTGGCAGCGACCTTGAGCCTTGCGGGCATCGGTTTTGACAGGACAAGGGTGCGCGTTGTGGCGGACCCTACGACAAAACGAAATGTTCACGAGATAATGGTGAAGGGAAAGTTTGGGACCCTTGTTACCCAAGCCCAAAACGTGCCGTTCCCCGAGAGCCGCAGGACAAGCTACCTTGCAGCGCTTTCAGCGATTCGCACGCTCCAGAACATAGGACAGGCACTCAGCATCGGGACCTGATGCGTTATATATGCTAGTTCAGCGGTTATTTTTGAGGGTTTAGTTTGTACGCGTCGTTCCTGAGGGAAAAGATAATGAGGATCAGGGAGGAAAGGAATGCCATAATACTCGCCCATAACTATCAGAGGCCTGAGGTTCAAGAGCTCGCGGATTTCACTGGAGATTCGCTGGAACTCGCGATCCGCTCATCCAGCGTAGATGCGGAGCTTATAGTGTTTGCTGGAGTGGACTTCATGGCAGAGACTGCCGCGATCCTGAACCCTGACAAAAAGGTCCTGATAGCTGATCCGGAGGCAAAGTGTCCCATGGCCGCCCAGCTTCCGGCCAGGCTAGTGCGCGAGGCAAAGGCAAGGCATCCGGGTGCAGCAACCGTTCTCTACGTCAATACATCGGTGGAGGCCCGCGCTGAGGCGGATGTCACGTGCACATCTGCGAACGCAGCGGAGGTGGTGAACGCTCTTGATGAGAATGTGGTGCTGTTCGGTCCGGATAGGAACCTGGCATGGTTCGTTCAGAAACGCACTGAAAAGAAGGTAATCCCGCTTCCCGATTATGGTCATTGCTACGTTCATCGCATTTTTACGCCTGCGGACATCATCAACAGGAAAAAGGAGCAACCGGATGCCGAGGTGCTGGTGCACCCGGAATGTGACCCGGAGGTTCAGGAACTTGCAGATCACCTGTGCAGCACGAGCCAGATGATAAAAAGGGCAAAAGTTTCTTCCGCCAGGAGCTTCATAATAGCAACGGAGGTTGGAATGATCCCGAGGCTTGCGAGGGAGTTTCCAGATAGAAAATTCATGCCCGCCAACGAAAACGCTGTTTGTGAACAAATGAAGCGGACCACGCTGGAAAAGCTCTACGAGTCCCTTAGGGATATGAAATACCTTGTATCGGTTCCCGAGGACGTGGCGAGGAGGGCCAGAGGGGCAACGGAGCGAATGATAGAGATAACGGGGAGGAGGATGCATGATTGAAAAGTTGAAGAGGAAGATCGCAGAGATGCTTAAGGAGGACATCGGCTTAGGAGATGTAACATCCCTGGCCACTGTGGATGCCAATGCGAGGGGCAGGGGGATGATAGTGGTAAAGGAGGATTGTATTCTTGCCGGCCTCCCCGAGGCAGCAGAGGTTTTCAGGCAGGTGGGCGTGAGGTTCAAGGCACTTAGAAGGGAGGGCGAGAGGATTAGGTCGGGAGAGGTTATAGCCATCGTGGAGGGGCCAGCGAGGGGGATGCTTTGCGCGGAGAGGGTGGCCCTTAATCTCCTGATGAGGATGTCCGGGATAGCCACTGCTACGAGGCATCTGGTTGAGCTGGTGAGGAGCAAGAACAGGAGGGTGAAGGTCGCCGCAACGAGAAAGACTGCTCCCCTGCTCACTCATTTTGACAAGCGGGCAGTTATAGTTGGCGGCGGTGTGCCACACAGGTGGACGCTTGGCGATCACATTCTCATAAAGGACAACCATTTGAAGTTCTCCGGTACCGTCACGGAGGCGGTAACCAGGGCCAGAAGGAAGTTTCCTTCCCTCAGGGTGGAGGTGGAGGTCAAAGACCGGCGCGAGGCTCTGGAGGCGGCGAGGGCGGGAGCGCACATGATAATGTTTGATAACATGAGCCCCAGCGAGATAAGGAGGACAGTCGAGGAATTGAAAAGAGAGGGCCTGAGGTCAAAGGTGTTACTTGAGGCCTCCGGAGGGATAGATCCATCAAATGCCCGCAACTTCGCTGCCACAGGTGTTGATCTGATCTCCTCGGGATATCTGACAATGCGGGCTCCGGCCGTGGACATGGGACTTGAGATAGTGGGATTGAGCGCTTAGTTGATACATCACATTTTTAAGATAGCAAACAGTAAACAACACGATAAAAAGGGAGGTATAAAAATGACGGATTTAACGCCAAATGCCCAGAAGGTTTACGATGCGATGAAAAAGCTGGGTGCCACCGCGCCTACCACCCTGAAGACTGCGGACGACATCATGCGTGCAGCGAAGCTCCCGAAGGGGATGGTTAACAACGCGCTGATGGAGCTGGTGTCAAAGGGATACGCCAAGCGGGTGGCGCGCGAAAAGGCCGCTGGGTATCACCTGGTTAAGTGACTCTCTACCTTGGCCATTCTTGAGGGCGCGCCCCACCTGTTTGATAATGGGTTTATCTTTTGCCCTCCCGTATTTTCATTATGATGAGAACAGGGATAGCTGAGCTCCCGCTTCACGGGGGCAGATGTCCTCCATGGCTTTTTGCGAGAATGAAGCTATTGGGAGGGGCGATAAGCGAGGCCATAGTGAATGAGCACGGAAGGAAGGAGCTCATCCGCAGGCTGGCCGATCCATTTTTCTTTCAGGCGCTGGGCTGTGTTCTGGGATTTGACTGGCACTCCTCAGGTCTAACCACCACCGTATGCGGTGCGCTGAAGGAGGCGATAGAGCCGGAGGATCTGGGAATATCCGTGTGTGGCGGAAAGGGAAGTACATCGAGGCGCACGCCTGAGGAAATTGAGAGGGCGGGCGATGTTTTCTCCCTCTCCTCGCCCACGATCGATAGGTTGAAGCACGCGAGCAGGATGGTCGCCAAGGTGGACAACGCCTGCGTGCAGGACGGTTATCAGCTCTACCATCACACTTTCTTTGTCACAGAGGACGGAGACTGGGCAGTCGTGCAGCAGGGGATGCATGAGAGGCTTGCCCGGAGGTACCACTGGCTCTCAGAGGGACTAAGAAGTTTTGTTGAGGAGCCACATTCCGGTATAGCGGGCGAAAGAAAGGAGGGGGTGGTTCTTGACATGACCGCCATGGAGAGCGACGATGCCAGAAAGGTAAGCGTGGATCTTGTCAAGGAGGGTCCGAAGAGGATTGTGCCGCTTCTTCGAGAGGCAGATCAGCGCTCTCTCGACGAGTATCTGGAAATGAACCCTCCTGTTGCAAAGCTGGTAATGCCCGTCGATCATTTGATAAAAGAAGTCTCAAAGGATACTTTGATCGCCCTTCAGAGGGCACATGAGTTGCAGCCCGAGAATTATGAAGAGCTTATCTCCATCAGGGGTATCGGGCCGAAGGCAGTGAGGGCGCTGGCGCTGGTTTCTGCGCTTATATATGGAAGGCCCCCCTCCTGGAAGGATCCGGTAAAGTTCAGCTTCGCCCACGGAGGCAAGGATGGTGTGCCTTATCCGGTGGATAGGAGGACATATCAGGAGACCATAAATATGCTTGAAGGAGCGCTTCAGTCCGCAAGGGTCGGACGAAGGGAAAAGTTGGATGCCATCAAAAGACTACATGTGATCGTGGGATGATATTTAAGAAATTAGAAACGAAATTCTAATTGGTCCCGCGGTAACTCAGCCTGGTAGAGTGGTCGGCTGTAGACCCAGGCCGCAACCGACAGGATAATGTCCCGGGAAATGTCGCCGGTTCAAATCCGGCCCGCGGGACCACCGACAATCTTTTTAATTTGGTGGAATTATACCCAATACTTGGTTGGCGGCCATAGCGGCGGGGAAACACCCGGTCCCGTCCGATCCCGGAACGACTAAAGTCGCGGGAAAGTTAAGCCCGCCAGCGATCTGGGTTGTACTGCCGTGCGCGAGCCGGCGGGAAGCCCGATACGCTGCCAACCACTAAGTTCTTTTTGACTCACAAATGTCTTAAACCGAAGAGGTAATTTATTCAGTGGTGCCCTGGTGGTGTAGTCCGGACCAACATGGAGCCCTGTCGAGGCTCCGCCCCGGGAAGGTGGCGGGGTACCGTCATCTCGGGAATTCAAATCCCGGCCAAGGAGTTTAACGCTCCGCCGATGGGCGCCACCTTAACCCGGGCACCACTAATTATCATGCAGAACAGTTGGACTTTGAATGACATTTTTCCAGCTTTATCAAGATCCAGTCGCAATAGTTCGAATTTCGTGGGACGCGCATGAGTAAGCAGATTTATATAGGGCATAATGGGTTATATATCAGATCAAATGGTAAAAATTGGGCAAAGTGGATTCGCGCCTCTTCTTGTTGCTGTGGTAATCGTGGTCATAGTGGTTTCAGTTTCTGTGTCCGTTGTGTTGGTTGTTGTGAGCAGCGGTGGAGGAGGAAGTTTTGGCCACGCAGTTATAACAGGGCTTTACGATGCCGAAGGAAACTTGATCACAAACGGTGGAACCACGGACCAGAGGATTCAGCGCATATCCGGCACAGTGGAAAATCCGGATGTGAGTAGCACGCAGGAGTTTGCGGGCACTGTTTACCTTGTATTTAATGGTCAGGAGGAGGAGATTCCGGTTTCGTATGTGGGCAATGAATGGACCTTTTATGAAACACGGGTTTTAACAAGGGGAACCAACACCTTCAGGATAATCGTGAGAGACCTGCAAGGCAATACCGCCGCGCAGAGCGATGTCTTCACAGTATATGCGGATATCCCTCCGATG
>JAWCKV010000034.1:0-8662 GCA_038851565.1 Hadarchaeales archaeon (SeqCode)
CCCGCAGCCCGTGACGATAAGGTTCGAGTTCGGCCCGCCGGTGAGGATGAAAAAACGGAGACATCCTCTCCTGAGGCTCTCCTGCTTCATCATTATCATCCTGATCATCGCCGCGTTCGTCGGGCAGCTGATCGCGGAGGGGCTCCTGGGAAGAAATTACCACCTGCCGGGGGACTACGGGACATTCCTGTACTACCTAACGCCGTCAGGGGCTACCGTGCTCGCCAGACCGTGGACGCTGGTGACCTCGATGTTCATGCACGGCGGGGTCCTGCACATGCTGGTCAACCTCATAGTCCTCCTGTCGTTCGGTCCCGCTCTTGAGCTCAGGGTCGGAAGGAGGCGCTTCCTCTGCGTATACCTCGGCTCGGGCATCCTTGCCGCAGCTGCCCAGCTCCTCGTGATTCCTCCTGACGTGGTGGTGCTCGGTGCGAGCGGTGCCATCCTGGGCGTGATGGGCGCCCTCACGGTTCTGGCTCCGCGCACGCCGGTCCTTCTCTTCTTCTTCATACCGATGCCGCTCTGGATGGCGACGGCCGGGTTCGGCGCGATCTCCGCGATCTTCGCGTTCACAGGTTACGGGGGAAGCGTGGCCCATCTGGCTCACCTGACCGGGATAACAGTGGGATTGGCCTACGGGTACAGGATCAGGAGGGAGGAGAGGAGAAGGATGATGGGGATGATGAGGTTCTTCTTCCCGTGGTCCGGCTTTTAAGGCATGAGTCCAAGTTTGTGTGATGTGAATGCGGGTGGCGATGTACTACAACAACAGGGACGTCAGGCTTGAGGAGATCCCGAGGCCAAGGATAGGTCCCGGAGAGCTCCTGATGAAGGTGATGGCATCAGGCATTTGTGGCTCGGATGTGATGGCCTGGTACCGCAAAAAGAGGGCCCCGCGGGTCCTCGGGCACGAGGCGACCGGAGTCATAGAGGAGGTCGGGGAGGGCGTCACCGGATACAAGGTCGGAGAGCGCGTCTTCGTCTCACACCACGTCCCCTGCGGCTCATGCAGGTACTGCCTGTCCGGGCACGAGACCGCGTGCGAGACCCTCCACACGACGAACTATGATCCTGGAGGATTTTCGGAGTACATACGGGTGCCCAGGATAAACGTGGAGAGGGGTGTGTACAGGCTCCCCAATCACGTGTCCTTTGAGGAGGGAACATTCATAGAGCCGCTCGCGTGCGTGGTCAGGGGGCAGAGGATCGCGGGAGTGAAGGGAGGGGACAGCGTCCTCATCATAGGCAGCGGGGTATCCGGAATACTGCACATCCAGATGGCGAAGCTGAACGGGGCCGGCAGGGTGATAGCGGCGGACATATCGGAGTACAAGATGAGGAAGGCGGGAGAATTCGGGGCGGACGATGTGCTGGACGCCAGGGGGGATGTCGAGCGGGGGATCAGGGACATCCTCGGGAGGGGCGCTGACAGGGTGATCGTTTGCGCGGGAGCAGCGCCCGCGGCACAGCTGGCCTTCAGGTGCGTGGACAGGGGCGGAAGCATCCTGTTCTTCGCCGTGCCGCCTCCGGAGGTCCCGGTCCAGGCCCCCCTCGTGGACTTCTGGAGGAACGAGATCACGATCGCAACGTCCTACGGTGCTGCTCCCAGGGATCTCTCGGAATCGCTGGGGATCATAAGCGACGGAAAGGTTCGGGTCAGGGAGATGATAACTCACAGGCTCGGGCTCGCGGAGGCGGGAGCGGGGTTCAGGATGATGTCCGAGCAGGGCGAGTGCCTGAAGATAATAATCGAGCCCTGGAGATGAGACGGCCCATTGCCCTCTGGTGGGCCCCCGCAAACATGAACCCGGACCAAAAGGGCCGCGACATTCATCGGCCGGGAAGTGGACTGTCTGCCCGAGGGCAAGTTTTTAAATAATGGAACAAAAATGTTACATGTGGAACAAAATCTATCCAATGAGATCGTGCTGGCCGTTCTGCGCGAGCGGCTTCACGCAAGGGCGATCGCCAAGCGCCTGAAAGCGAACCACATGACGGTCTCCAGAAAGCTGAAGGAACTCGTGGAAGGAAACGTGCTGGACTTCAGGATCGAGGGCAGAAACAAGATCTTCTTCCTGAAGAAAACTCCGGAGGCGAGGAACTTCGTCTTGGCCGCGGAGCTTTACAAGCTGAACCGCGCCATAGAGAGGTATCCGAGGCTGAGGGCTGTGGTCGAGCGCATTCAGAGAGACCCGGCTATCCCTCTTGCCCTTTTGTTCGGAAGTCATGCCAGCGGCACCGCCGATGAGGAAAGCGACATCGACATCTTCATCGAATCTAGAGACAGGGGGCTCAAGGCCGGGCTGGAGTCCCTTGACTCCAAGCTCAGCGTTAAGCTGGGGAAGTTCAGCGTCGAGGATCCGCTCGGCAGGGAGATCGAGAAGAACCACATCGTCATCAAGGGGGCCGAGCTTTTCTATGACCGAATTGGGCTTTTTAAGTAGGCTACGGAAGGAAGGCAGGCTCAAGCTGGTTGACCCCAGCGACGACGTGAAAAAGGCCTACTTTCAGAAGTCAGAAAGCCACCTCGCCTCGGCGAAGCTGCTGCTGAAGCACGATAGGCTGGAGGAGGCCGTCTCGATGGCATACTACAGCATGTACCACGCGCTGACGGCTCTCCTCTACAGAGTCGGCATCAAGTGCGAGAACCACACCGCGTCCATAACGCTACTTGACAAGGTCTTCAAGATCGATGCCTCGGAGATCTCAAGGGCCAAGAAGGAGCGGATAGACAAGCAGTACTACGTTGACTTCCATCTGGCCAGAGAGGATGTCCAGGATTTGATCGACTCAGCGGAGCGATTCCGCGCGATGATCTTAGATTTCACGGAAAAGTTGACGAACGAGAAAGTCGCGGAGTTCAGAAAAATGGTGAAAAGACTTATCGGCGGGGCGCGGAGTGCTAACCATCACTGAAAGGGCATTATGGGGCCCATATCCCATCTGCAGGTCGAAGAACTGAATAAAGGTTCGCACTCGGCGGCGCTGGCATCGAGCAGACCGAGAAAGCCCGGCAGAACCCCTACCGGCGCCCCACCGCCCTCACAGCCCTCTCAAAGTCCCCAACCGGATCCGGCCCCGGCCTGTACTCGAGGCACACGAGGCCGCGATATCTCGTGAGAAGCCTTACAACCTCCCGGAAATCGATCCCTCCAGAGCCCGGAGGGCGGGAGTCCGTGTCACGCAGCTGGACCTCGGAGAGGAGATCAAGGTTCTCCTTAAGGATATCCGCAACAGGGTCGCCGTTACCGTATATGTGCATGGTGTCTGCCATCGGGCGCACCGAATCCAGGCCAACCCTGCGGACAAGGTCGACAACGTCCCTCAGTCCGGGAAGGAAGGTCGTCCTGTTCCTGCCGAGCGGCTCCAGCCCTATGGCCACGCCGAGGTCCTCAGCCTGCTTCCCCAGCCGCCTGAACAGCCCAACGCAGCGGGACATAGCGTTCTGGATCCCCGGGCTTCCGTACGTGACCGTGGTCACCACGTTCGACGCGCCTACCTCCGAGGCCATTTTCATCGTCTCGGCTATGTGCTCTACGGCCGCCCTAGCCTCGGCCCGATCCCCGCTGAGCGGCTGGAAGTCGTGGAGCCTGTACGCCTGCACGGAGAGCACCCTCCCGCCGGTCGTTTTCAGCGAATCCAGAACCTCCCCGATGGTCTTCGTCCCGTCGTTCGCCACCTCCAGCCACATCTTCCTCCGCCTGAGAAAGATGAGCTTCTCCTGCAGAGTTATTCCGGGGACCGCGAACTCGACGCACCCCAGATTCCTGGTGCCCGACATCAGAGCCCCCAGCTGCTCTTCCTCTCGGGGACTAGCTTGAGTATCGGGGCCTCCCCCTCCTCCCAGGGATCGTCCCTCGCCCACCTGAACCTCCTGTAGAACATCTCCCTTACCCTCCTGAACTCCTCCCCGCGCTCCAGCACCTCTATCCTCCCCTGGACCATCACCGCCCTGTGGGGCTTGTAGTGGTCGATCACCAGCGCACCCCTCGGGTTCTCCCTCACGTTCTGATACTTTCTGGTGCTGTAGTCGGTGGCTATGTAGAAGGAGCCGTCGTGGAAGACGTAGCAGACGGGGACGACGTGGGGCATGCCGGAGGAGTCGACCGTGGCGAGCCTGCAGACCTCGTTCTCCTCGATGAATTTTCTCTCGCTGGCAGTGAATCTCATCGGGTTGAAGTTAGGAGGGGCGGGATATAACCGTTTTTAAACTTGACAACGGCTGGACCATAGGTGGACGGATCGCAGAAAACTAATCGATCTTGGGGGGTGTTTGAAATTTCTGGTTTTCAATCACCGCATCAAACTTTCCTCCTTAAAAATATCTCTGCGCTAAAAGCTGGAGGAAACATGAGGGCGGGGAACGGGGATATCATACACGGTCCGGGGGACGTTTATGACCTGGTGGCCCCGGAGCTCAGCCATCTGGATCACGAGGTTGTTAAGCTCATCATGCTTGACGCGCACAACCGGCTGATAGGCTGCGAAACCATATCCACGGGGGAGGCGGAGACAACCCTCCTACGCCCTAGGGAGGTCTTCGCAAGCGCGCTGAAGAACTCGGCCGCCTCCATAGTCTTAGTTCACAACCACCCCAGCGGCAGCCCGGAGCCGAGCAAGCCGGATATCGATCTCACGAGAAGGATAGCCAGAATTGGAAGAGAACTGGGCGTGCTTGTGCAGGATCACGTCATAATAGGGAAAGGAGGATACGTCAGCCTAATGGCAAGACATATACTAAAACTTATTAGATAAGTTAAAAATACAAATACTTATATAATTAAAAAAGGTAATTCATCTTGGTGCATAATGGGACAAATCCTTGAGAAGTGGCTAGAGGACAGACGTTCGGTACTGTGGAGGGCCTTCGGCGAAAGACCCTTCACCCGCCCCGAGGCAATTGAGGTACTGAAGGAGGACGGAAAAACCGTCAATGTTGTCCTCTCCGAGCTGAGGAAGGCCGGCTGGCTCGAGACTCGCAGCGATCCCGTTGACTCCAGAAAAAAGATATACACTCTCAAACCCGAAAGGAGGTTCGTGGAGGACCTGGAAAAGGAGGAGATAACTAAGGAAACCCTGGAGGCGCTGCTGAAGAAGGCAGCGGATCTGATAAGGACCAGGGTTGACTATAAGTTCATACTTATCCTCCTCTTCCTGAAGAGGATAAGCGACAAGTGGGAGATGGAATTCGAGAGCGCCTACAGGGAGGCCCTCAGGGACGGCCTGAGCGAGGAGGAAGCAAGGGAGGAGGCGAAGAGCAGCGCCTACCACGACTATGACCTCCCCGAGGAGTTCCTGTGGGAAAACATTAGAAGGGATGTCAACAGGCTGCCGCAGAGGCTCTCTGATTGCCTGAAGGCGCTGGCTGAGAGGAACCCAGAGCTCAAGGACGTTGTGGATAGGTCGGACTTCATCCACTTTGCCACAAGCGCGGAGAACTTTGAGATACTGAGGCAGCTCGTGGAACTCTTCAGCTCAAAAAAGCTGCACCGTGTCTCCTCGGACATACTTGGCGATGCCTACGAGTGGGTTCTCAGGTACTTTGCGCCCCAGAAGGCGAAGGAGGGGGAGGTCTACACCCCACGAGAGGTCATCAGACTTCTCGTCGAGATATTGGACCCGAAGCCCGGAGAGTCCGTATACGATCCCGCCTGTGGGTCAGGAGGCATGCTGATAATCTCATACGACCAC
Organism: Hadarchaeales archaeon (SeqCode); assembly: GCA_038851565.1. Taxonomy (GTDB): domain Archaea; phylum Hadarchaeota; class Hadarchaeia; order Hadarchaeales; family Hadarchaeaceae; genus JAWCKV01. Next base: position 5,692 of record JAWCKV010000034.1, read on the forward strand.
GTCAGGAAGAAACACGGGGAGGGGGAAGCCGGGAAGCTGTTCCTTTACGGACAGGAGGCAAATCAGACCACACATACCCTGTGCAAGATGAACCTCTACATCCACGGCGTGAGGGATGCCAACGTGGCTCTCGGGGACACATTGCTCTACCCAAAGTTCAGGGAGGGAAACGCACCCAAGAAGTTCAACGTGGTCATCGCAAACCCGCCCTGGAACCAGGATGGATTTGGAGAGGAGGTCCTCAAGAAGGGGGAGTTCTGGAAGGTGAGGTACCCGTACGGATTCCCGCCCAACCAATCTGCCGACTGGGCCTGGATTCAGCACATGCTTGCCTCCGCTGACGAAAAAAACGGGAGAGTGGGGGTGGTTATAGACAACGGCTGCCTGTTCAGGGGGGGAAAGGAGGGGAGCATCAGGAAAGGCGTTCTGGAGGATGACCTGCTTGAGTGCGTCATACTCCTGCCCGAGAAACTATTTTACAACACGGGGGCTCCCGGGGCAATCCTGATCTTCAACAGGCAAAAGCCGGCTGGAAGGAGGGGCAAAATCCTCTTCATCAACGCCAGCTCTGAGCACGAACAGCATCCGGAGGTCAGAAAGCTGAACAGGCTCGGTGACGCCCACATCACAAGGATTGCCGAAGCCTACAGGGACTTCAAGGATGTGGACGGCTTTGCCCGTGTGGTCTCTCTGGATGAGGTGAAGGAAAACGATTACAACCTCAACGTCACGCTCTACGTCTTCCCGGAGGAGAAGGTCGAGGAGATCGACGTGGAGAGGGAGTGGGAAGAGCTGCGCAGGATTGAAACTGAGATCGGGGAAATCGAGGGCAGGATCCAGGATTATCTTAAGGAGGTCAAGTAGATGTTTGAGCCGAGGTTCACGATCACAAACAAGATCAACAGCGCCCTTCTCGATATAGAGAGGGCGAGGGGATTCCTTGATGCCGCCAAGTTAAAGGAGAGCTGGATAAAAGAGATGCAGAGCCGCGCCTTGATCCTCGAAGCCCACCATTCCACCCACATAGAGGGAACCAAGCTAACGCTGTTGCAGTCTGAAAGAATTCTCACGGGCAAAACGGTGGAGGGGGTGAGACCGGACGATCGGCAAGAACTCTTGAACTACCGGGCCGCAATGGACTTCGTCTCTGGGCACCTCGACAGGAAATCTGAGATCACCGAGGAGCTGATCAAGGAGATCCATGCCATCCTGGTTAAAGATGTCAGGGGCGGTACGCTTGAGCCGGGCAATTACAGGAAGATCCAAAACTACGTGGTGAACTCGATGACTGGAGAAGTGGTATACACGCCACCTCCTCCCGAACAGGTCCCGACCCTGATGAAGGAGTTCGTCGAGTGGTTGAATTCTGAGAAGGAAATCTCCCCGGTTCTGATAGCGGGCATAGCTCAGTACAAGTTCGTCGAGATCCACCCTTTTCTCGACGGGAATGGGAGGACAGCCAGGTTGCTCTGCACGCTCATCCTATACCAGAATGGCTATGACTTCAAGAGGCTCTTCTCGCTCTCAGAATTCTATGACAAGGACAGAAAGGAGTACTACCGGGCCCTCCAGTCGGTGAGGGAAAACGGAGGGGACATGACCGAGTGGCTCGAATACTTCGTTAATGGGCTGAAAAATCAGATGCTTGAGGTCAAAGCGAAGGGTGAGCTGGCGATCAAAAAGGAAGCGGTCATCGAAAAAGCTACCAGGGCCGGGCTAAATGACAGGCAAGTGGGAGTCCTGGTTTACCTCCTTGAGAACCCTTACATCAACCGTTCAAAGTACGTCAAACTGTACAAGGTGTCGCTCAGAACGGCGAACTACGACCTGGCTTATCTGGAAAAGCTGGGGTTCGTGGAAAGGGTCGGCGTGGGGCGCGCGATAAAATACAGGCTTGCAGGGGGCGGATGATTTGCGCGCAAATTGCACGCAAATTGCACGCAATTTTGTTCATGGAGCTGTTTCTTTGGATGAGATAAAGGAAAACAACTACAACCTCAACGTCACGCTCTACGTCTTCCCGGAGGAGAAGATTGAGGAGATCGACGTGGAGAGGGAGTGGGAAGAGCTGCGCAGGAAAATCTAAGTATCTGGAGGGATCAGGTGGAAAAAGCGGTTTTGGAGCTCATTAAAAGATGGGGCGGCAGGGAAAGTTCGAAGATCGAATACAAACTCTGCAAGTCGAGCCTGTCTAAGGACCTGTGGGAAACCATCTCAGCGTTTTCCAATGAAGGTGGGGGGCTGATTTTACTCGGATATGAAAGAGTGGGCGACAAGTACGTTCCCGTGGGGGTGGAAAACCCACCAAAGATGCTGGACGATTTTACTTCGACTGTGGGGGAAAAATTCAACTTCTGCCCAATGGTAAAAGCAGAGATAATCACCGATAAAGGCAAACAGGTAATTGCCATCGAGGTAAAAGAGGCGCCCAGGTTCCAGAAACCGGTATACCTGAAAGATGCGGGGCCGATCAAAGGGGGGTTTAAGCGTCTCGGCGCCACGAACTTAAGACTGACCGATTCCGATGTTCAGAAGTACTATCAGGAGCGGATGGGGTCCCCCGACGCTCAACCCCTTTGCGATGCCACGATAAAAGACATCGATCCAAGAACCGTTTCTGCGTTCAGAAATCTGCGTAAACTGGTGAAGCCAGAAGCCCCAGAACTCGCGCTCGATGAAAAGCATACGACTTGGTGGCCCGGGACGGTAAAACACTGACAGCCGCAGGGGTGCTCCTTTTTGGCAGGAAAGAGGTCGTGAAAAGGCACTTTCCGGCCTTGCGGCTGGATATAATACGGATAAAGGGCACGGAATGGGGAAAGGAGAGGGACAATTTTCTCTCCCGGGATCTGACTGGAAATCTCCTCGAGCTATGGTCTTCCGCTTTGGATATCCTCGACAGGTTCTTTTTGATTCCGTTCAAACTGGGCGAGGGATTGGCCCGAACAGAGGAGCATGCCCAGAAAAAAGC
>JAWCKV010000035.1:0-8516 GCA_038851565.1 Hadarchaeales archaeon (SeqCode)
CTTCACCGAGTTGTCCTCCACCTTTCTGTTGACGAACATCCCCCAGCCGGCATAGGTTCCCGTGCACTGGGTCTGGTAGGATTTGCTACCCTCTGGCGGAGTTATCCCGTAATAATTGGCATTGAAGCTTCCGCCATCCGGCCACGTGTAAACTTCGGAATCGGGAGGACACCCGTCGTCGTGGTATACCCAGTAGTAGGTGTCCGTGAAGTACACGATTCCGGCGTTGTACGTCCTGATCGTATTCGCCCCCATGCTCCTGAGGTTCTCGAAGTCGTTCTCGTAGATGTCCGGGTCGGCCCACCAGAAGAAGTCAGGTCCGTTGCCGGCGGGAGTTGGGGAATAGCAGGCCCCCCTCACGGTGAAGGGCGAGCCGTTGACGAGGAGCTGGCGGCCTGAAACCGTCACCACGGTTGGCCCGGTGATCGTGGCGGAAAATGTTGTGATGACGTAGGTGTAGTACACAACTCCCGTGGCGAGGGCGGATGTGAGGAAAAGCGCAGCAAAGACCGTCAGCAGGCGTTTTCCCCTCATCTCCCTCACTTTCCAGTTTCTCAGACTAACGGATAATAAATGACGGTGGATCGCCGCCTAGATCCACTGGTTTCAGGGCCTCTATGCGAGGGCGTTGTCCAGCACGTAGAGTTGCAGGGTGCTCCAGGTGTCATTGGGAAGCGCGGGACCCGCGTCCCCGATTATCACCCTTAGGTCTATCGTTTGACCGTTGTTTATCGAGAATCCATAGTTCACACCATTTACGAACACCGGATAGTCTGTCTCTGGCCATGGCCTGTAGCACTGGAAGTAAAGCTTATTCTCGGTGTTCTCGTTCACATTGCTCAGAACGGTGAGAGTTAGCGTGTTCCCCCTAGCATTCGTTACCGAGTACTTGACGTTGGCCGAACCGTTGTCCGGTATATAGAAGTCGTAGTTCTCAAGGGCAGCGCTCACACCCATGTTCTCAACGATAGTCACCTTGAAGGTGGTGGTCACGTAGGTGTAGAGAACAGCCCCGGATGCTAGCCCTGCCCCTATGAGCACGATCACCCACAGGGGCAAAATTCTTCGCAGGGTTTTTTTCATTTTCCCGATAATACTATTTAAGGCCGGCCCTTTAAAGTTTTCCCAATTTTTGGCCAAATTTTGGAAACCGTTATATATACGGGGCTTCAGAGCATCTTTTGTGAAAAAAACGCTGATAGTGGGCATTTTGGGGGTCTGCGGTGGGGTTCTCCTACTTCTTGGCCTGCTCCTGCCGTGGTATCCGGCCAGCGGCAGGTACACCTTCTCCGCGTTCACCCTCCTCATGAACCGGCAGGAGGGGCCGCTCCTCCTCCACGCGTTCCTGCTGATCTTCGGCGGCTTTGCGTTCATCGGAGGCGGGGCGCTGGCGCGGTTTCTCCCGCTGCGCGATCTGACAATAGTCCTCCTGGCTGGCGTAGTGCTCTCCTCGATCGGGGTGGCCCTTTCCATGGTCTACCTGATGGCGGGATTTAACCTGACGAACCCTCTCCCCGGACTCTACGTCTTCACGTGCACTTCCATAAGGCTGGAGGCCCTGCTCGCGGACATGTCACACGGTTTCTACGTCTCCTTGGCAGGCATCGCAGCGGGACTCGCCGGCTGTGTGCTCAGTGCGGCCGGGGAACGTGTCAAAACGAAGAGCCCGAGAAAGAATTGAACTCCCTCGCACAGGCGCCCCATCGAGCGTTGTTTCAAATGGCCGACAATGGGGCAGGCCGGCGTATGGGCGTTGATTCATCCCTTCACGAACTGCATGCTCATCCCGCGCTGTATGCGGTCAGAGAATATTATGTAGATGATGATGAGGGGGAGTATCGATATGAATATCCCGGCAGCGAAAACCCCGAAGTAGAGGTAGTTCGTCGTGCCGGCGGCGAACCTCGTCAGCATCAGGGGAAGCGTGAACATGTTGGGCGTCTTCAGCATGATCAGGCCGAGCAGGAACTCGTTCCATATCCATATCACCTGCAGTATGACTATGGTGAAAAGGGCAGGAATTGCCTGGGGAAGCATGATCTTCCAGTATGTCTTGAAAGGCGAGAGCCCGTCCACCTTTGCTGAATCCTCAATCGCCCTGGGTATCGCGCTGAAGTATGTCCACATCATGAGGATGGAGAAGGGCATCGCCCCGGCCACGTATGGAAGTATGAGCGCCCAGTAGGTGTTGATGAGGCTGAGCCCCATCATCAGCCTGTACATCGCGACTATCGCCGGACCCCCCACGAACATTCCCGCCATGAACACGTAGAATATGGCCTTCCTCCCCCTGAACTCGAGCCTTGATAGGGAATATCCCGCCATCGGTGCTATGATGGCTATGATCAGCACCGTGGTGAACACGACTATCGCGCTGTTCACGAATCCCTGCCCTATGCTGGTGTTTGGCCAGTTCCACGCATCCGGATAGTTTGAGAATACCGGGGAGCTCGGCGGCGCGAGGGGGTTGGAGTAGACCTCAGGCCCGGTCTTGAGCGAGCTCATGAAGAGAAGCCCGATCGGGATGAGGATGATCGCGGAAAATCCTATCATGAAGGCATAGGAGAGCGCCCGCCTCACCCTCCTCCCAACCGTTTTTTCAAATTTCCTCTCCACGTTTTTAACCTCACACCTTTATTTTCATGGCCCTGAGCTGGATCGCGACTATGAAAAGGGAGATGAAGAAGCACACGACCGCGATCGCGCAGGCGTACCCCCAGTATCCGTACATCATCTCCTTCACGAGGAACGTGGAGGTTATGTGCACCTCGCTCGCCTCGGCACCGGTCATGACCCAGAGCAGGTCAAATGCCTTGAATGTCCCTGAGATGCACATGATGCAGGCCAGCATTATGACCTTGTTTATGTGCGGTATGACTATGCGCCTGAGGGTCTGGAGCCCTGAAAGGCCGTCAACCTTGGCCGAGTCAAAAACTGCGTTTGGGATGCTCTTCAGGGCCGCCATGAAGATCACGACGTAGAGCCCGATGTATATCCAGTTCGTCGTGAGCACAACCGAGAGCAGCGGCATGTCTGCGAGCCAGTTTATCGGCTGCCCACCGAAAAGCCTTACCAGGACGTTGAGGGCCCCAACGTTCATGTCGTATATCATGTAGCGCCACACGAGGGCAAGCGCCACCAGCGATATCATCACGGGGAGGAAAGCTATGATGGCGAAGGTCCTGGCCCCTCTTATCTTGCCGTGGATGATCAGCGCCATGACGAGGGCCACAGGTATCTGCACGAATATTGACTGGATGCCTATCATCAGCGTGCGCTCGAGCGCCCCAGCCGGGCAGCCCGCGATCCCGCCGCCGAAGACTCCGCCCAGCAGTCCAGCGAAAAAACCTAGCGTTCCCCACCTTTTGATCCGGCGTCCCGAGAGGCGGGCGAAGATCATCCCTATGGCCATCCCGGCCGCAGCGCATATCAGGGAAAGCGACCAGAGCTGCCACGACCAGAAACCCGAGTCGCCCGCCAGCCTTTCAAAGTTCGCCCCGCCGACGAAGACCTCCGGGCCTATGCCGTCCCAGCTGTAGAGGCTTATCCTGAACACATCGAGGTTTGGGTAGATGAAGAATATGAGGAAGAATGCGAGGGCAGGAAGTACGAAGAGATATGGAAGGATTTTTTTCGTTATTCCTTTCGAGGGCATACCCTCATCCTGTGCGGATTTCTCACCCGAAGCTTATTGGCAGCTTCCCCTCGTTCCTGAGACGCTCCGCCATCCGCTGGTGCTCCAGCGCGACCTCAGAGGGTGACATGCCTCCCGCAGGCCTGAAGAGCCTGTTCATGAGCTCCAGGTGCTTCAGGGCAAACGCCCTCGGGGAGTACTGATCCCAGGGCATGAGCAGGTTGGATGACCTCTGGAGGACTCCGATCTGCTTCAGGATGACCGGGTCGTATTTGCTCTCAGGTATGTTGAGGCCGCCGCCCACGCGCGAGTCGAACACCAGTATGTCCCCGACCTTCTCCAGGAATGAATTTATGACCTCATCTGTCCCGTGGAGCCTTATCAGGTCGTATGCCTCCTCCTTGTACTGGGATTTCTTGGAGACACAAAGGTAGTCCTGCACCGCGCCCAGGAGGTCTCTCTCGTCGCCTGCGCCTCCCGGTATGATCGGGAAGTATATCACGTCAAGCGGGAACTCCCTTCCGCCCAGCTGCTGCATCCGGTACCTGAGGGTGCTGACCATCCAGGAGCCCTGCAGGTACATCGCGGCCTGGTTCTCGAAGAAGTAGAAGTCGGCGATGTCGTACCCCGCGTTTATGAAGCCGGGCTGGAATGCACCGGCATTTACCAGCTCCTGACACTTTTCACCGGCCAGCAAGAAGACGTTGTCCGTGAAGGAGTAGCCAGCCTCCCCGTTCAGCGCCTTCCTGAAGTACTCTGGGCCTCCTATTCTGTCAACAAGATACATGTAATAGAACGAGAGCTGCCATTCCTCCGCCCCGGCCACCACTATCGGATATATGTCCTTTCCTGCGGAGTTCTTCTTGCCCTTGAAGGCATTGACTGCCTCCATGAACTCGTCCCAGGTCCAGACCTCTCCCTTTTCGACTTCGGGGATCCTCACCCCAAACGCTTCGAATATGGACCTGTTTATGTATATCTGGATCACGCCTATCGTGTACGGAAGGCCGTAGTGCCTCCCGTTCCAGGTGCTGTTCCAGAGGAGCCTGTCTCGGTTCTCAGGCGGGAGCAGGCGAACCGCCCAGCTTTCGTTGAGCAGGTCTGTGAGATCCTCAACCTTCCCGGCGTCGACGTAGTCCTTGAGGACACCCCCGCCCCAGGAGTGCCACACGTCGGGCGGATAGTCCCCGGCCATCGTGGTTTCAAGGGCGCTCTTGAAGTCCTCCGTGCTGTAGTCAACCTTCACCAGCTGGACATTATCACCGTATCGCTCGTTGTACGTCTCCTCCACCTCGTCGTGCCAGGGAACGTGTGTTGGGCTTCCCGTATGAGGAGTCCACCAGTAGAACTTCGGCTTCCCGCCACCGCCTCCAAGAGTGAACGCCGCAGCTGCAATGCACGCAATGATCACAACCACTATGGCTGCCGTGGTATTTCTTTCCATGCGAACCTTACATAGTTTGCCCGTGAAGGATATAAATATCAACTCTTTGGGCTTCAGGGGATCAGATCAGTTTTCCATGCATCATTTTGGCATTGAGGATGGAAGCACAGATAACGTGAATTTCTGCTCATATGTTTCACCTGTTTGATCCTTACCTCGTCCGATTCCTGCAGCGCAATTGCCCCGAAACGGTCTCAAATCCTTTTTATATCCTCTGCGGAAAGTCATCAGGGTGCTAAGTTGAATAGGTGGGTTATCGTAGCGGTGGCCGTGGTCCTGTGTGCCTTGGCGGTGTCCCTTCTGCTGTTCCAGCCATTTGGGCCAGCCCCCCAGGGAGTTTATCTCGGGGTCTACCTCCCGGCCGCCCCCACGTCGATGGAGAGCCTTGTAGAGTTCGAGAACATGACCGGGGCGGACGTCGGCATTGTGATGTGGTTCACGCATTCCACTGACCCCTTCCCCCGCGATGGGGCAGAGAAGGTCTGGAACAGCGGGGCGATCCCGCTAATAACCTGGCAGCCCTTCTCCCGCGGAGGTGAGCCGGGGTATCTACTGGATTACATTGCGGATGGGGGCTGGGATGTCTACATCAGAAAGTGGGCAAGGGACGCCAGGGATTTTGGAAGGCCCATACTGCTTCGATGGGGTCATGAGTTCAACGGTTACTGGTACCCCTGGAGCGTGGCCGCGAACGGCCAGGACCCGGGGAGGTTCATAAGGACCTGGAGGTACGTTCACGACATATTCAGGGAGGAGGGAGCGACAAACGTGAAGTGGGTGTGGTGTCCCTACCATCTCTCCAATCCGGACGAGCCTTGGAACGACCCGCTCCTCGCGTATCCCGGGGATGATTACGTTGACTGGATAGGGCTCGATGGGTACAACTTCGGAACCTCTCAGAACTGGAGCGAGTGGCTTCCATTCAGGAGCATCTACGCGTCGCTCATAAGGATGTACTCAACGGCCTTCCCGAACAAGCCCATAATGATCGCAGAGTTCGCCTCAACAGAGGACGGAGGCGACAAGCCTTCCTGGATAAGGGAGCTCCCATCTGCTCTCGCAGACATGCCCCAGATAAAGGCAGTGGTATGGTTCAACACCCAGAAGGAGACGGACTGGAGGGTCAACTCGAGTGTGGAATCCCTGGAGGCGTTCAGGGAGTTCGTGGAGAATGAGATGGTCATAAGGGGCAATCGAGGACTTTGGGAGCTTCCGGATAGATACAGGGGACCGGAGAACTGGTGGCCGACCGCGGAACTCCAGGAGATGCCGTTTTATGTCTACACGGATTACCTCGCGCGGGGAAATCACTTCTACCCGACCGGATGGATGGGGGACTACACAAACATGGAGATGGACGAGCAGTGTGGAGAGAATCCCCATTCCGGAAGCACCTGCATAAAGGTCGTATATCGCGCTGAGGGCGGTCAGAAGTACTGGGCGGGCGTCTACTGGCAGAACCCAGCCAACAACTGGGGCATGAGCGACGGAGGGTTCAACCTGAGCGCCGCGAGGAGGCTGACCTTCTGGGCGAGGGGGGATAACGGCGGGGAGAGGGTGCAGTTCAAGATGGGCGGAATAGCGGGGTACTATCCCGACTCCACAGTTGCCACCCTCGGCATCATCGATCTCACCGACAGCTGGGAGAAATATGAGTTCGACCTGAGCAATAAGGACCTTTCATACATCTCCGGGGGGTTCTGCTTCGTGGTGAAGGCAGAGGCGGGATACAACCCCGAGGGGTGCACTTTCTACCTGGACGACATAGCCTACGAGTAAAATAACAACAGCTTTTACGGTGATAGACAGAAGACATATGCCAGTTTGGAACGACTCCGGGTTTTAAGGAAGTCGTGTTTCACGCTATCAGTTTTCCGGTTTCCTCATCGAAGAACTTCATCCGCCTCTCATCGAACCTGACAAATACCTTTTCACCTGGCCTTGCGTCGAAGTCCGGATCCACTGATGCGGTTATCCTAATTCCATCTCCCATGTCAACGTCGACGTATCCCACATTCCCCATCTGTTGGAAGAAGTATACCTTTCCTTCAATGGACCCTCTCTCCTTTCTCTCAAGAACGTGAACGTCCTCGGGCCTCACCCCAAGGGTGGCACCAGTGCTCTTCGACCTCCTCAGGGCGTCCGAGGCCTTTTGTGGGGGGACAATGGAAAAAGGTCCCGCGTCCGCCACCGTCCCTGCACCTCTCCTCACGATCCTGCACTTCACGAAGTTTATCCTTGGGCTTCCTATGAACTCAGCCACGAACTTGTCCACAGGATGATCATAGATGTTGCGGGGGGTGTCGAGCTGCAGGAGCTTCCCATCCTTTAGGACCGCGACCCTGTCAGCGAGGACCATTGCCTCAGCCTGGTCATGCGTGACGTAGATCGTCGTAGTCCTCAGCTTTTCCTGGAGCTTCTTGAGCTCCGCGCGCATGGCTATTCTGAGGATTGCGTCCAGGTTTGATAGGGGCTCGTCCATCAGGAAGACTGATGGATTTCTTATTATGGCCCTCCCAAGCGCAACGCGCTGCTGCTGTCCGCCGCTCAGCTCCGATGGCTTGCGGTGGAGCAGCTTCTCTATCTGCAGGAGCTCTGCGGTGGTCTTCAGCCTCCGAGCGATTTCCTCCTTGGGCACCCTGTCAACCTGCAGACACAGGGACATGTTGTCCGCCACGCTCATGTGAGGGTAGAGGGCGTACTCCTGGAAGACCATGGCGATGTTCCTCTCCTTCGGCTCAAGGTCGTTTACAACCTTTCCATCGAAGTATATCTTTCCGGATGTCGGCTTCTCAAGCCCGGCTATCATCCTGAGGATCGTGGTCTTGCCGCATCCGGATGGGCCGAGGAGGACCATGAACTCTCTATTCTTTATTTCAAGGTTTATGTCATCCACTGCTTTTACCTCTCCAAAACTCTTGCACAGGTTCTTCAGAACTATTTTAACCATGGTATCCAAAATATCTATTCTCCGCTGTTTTTAACCTCATCGCCGAGCGGATCATCGAATAAATTCATATGGTGCCAAAAATTCAAATTTCCTCCATAATCATGTTGCGCGGGTAGCACGAGGCTGTGCGCCAGAGACGTGGACAGCACTGCTTCTGTTTTCCTCTAAACCCTTTTTGTACCCAATATGGGCCCCATACTGTTGACAAGCTCGGAGGGGATAGGAGATTTTGATGTGTTTTATATGGACTAAAATTATTTTAATACAGCCAGAAAAGTATGAGTGAAATATATCTTATGAGGAGATGTTAAATGATGAGCGGCGACCCTGAGTGGGAGGAGCCCAGAAGGATAAGCAGGAAGTGGCTTGTTTTGGCTGTTGTCTTAGCGGGGCTTGGCATAGGACTTTTTATAGGATTTTTCATGTTGAGACCTCAGGGGAGCCAGGGAGGCCATGTGCCCCCAGTGTCCAACAGGCCTCCCACCATA
>JAWCKV010000036.1:0-8459 GCA_038851565.1 Hadarchaeales archaeon (SeqCode)
CTGGAGGCCCTTCGACGCGCGGACCATCTCCATCACGCGCATGTTGGGCTTTTTGCGCAGAACCTCCAGCGCCTCGGGTGAGTATTCCGGAGCGACCACGGCCTCTATGAAGGTGGAGGAGATCTCGGCGGCCGTCTCCCGGTCCACAGCCCTGTTCAACCCTACAACCCCGCCGTATGCGGAGACGGGATCGCAGGCGTGAGCCCTTCTGTATGCCTCCGCCAGGCTGTCGGCGCTCGCCGCGCCGCACGGGTTTCCATGCTTCATAATCGCGGCCGAAGGCTCATCAAACTCCCCCACGAGCTCCCATGCCGCGTCGAGGTCCAAGTAGTTGTTGAAGGACAGATGCTTTCCCTGCAGACACCTCGCGCCCGCTATTCCCGCGCCGGTGCCATCTGCGTAGAGGACGCCCCTTTGATGGGGATTCTCGCCATATCTCAACACCTCCTTTTTCAGGTAGGAGAGGTTAAGCACCTCGGGAAACTCATCCCCCCCGAGCGCCCTGTTGAGGTATTCGGCTATCAGGGCATCGTACCTCGCGGTGTGGGAGAAGGCCTTTATAGCGAGGCGCCTCCTTGACTCCGCGCTCAGATTCCCTGTTCTCTTCAGCTCCTCCGCAACCCATCCGTAGTCATCTGGATCCACGACCACCGCAACGCTCTCGAAGTTCTTGGCCGCGGACCTGATCATGGCAGGCCCCCCTATGTCTATGTTCTCCACCGCCTCCTCCAGCTCCGCCCCCCTCATCACGGTCTCCTCAAAGGGATAGAGGTTCACAACAACCATGTCTATGAGCGGGATCCCGTGCTCCTGAGCCGCCTTAACGTGATCGGCCTTCTTCCTGACCGCGAGCATTCCACCGTGGATCCTGGGATGGAGGGTCTTCACGCGACCGTCCATCATCTCGGGGAACCCGGTGATCTGGGAGACATCCCTCACATCTATGCCCGCATCCCTGAGCACCCTGGCCGTGCCACCGGTGGAGACGATCTCGACTCCAAGCCCCTGCAGGACCCTTGCAAGGTCAACTATCCCCCTTTTGTCAGAAACGCTGATCAGCGCCCTCGAGATCCGCAGGGTCTCACCAAAAGAGGGATGCGTGAGCACAATAAAAGCCTTGGCTCTCCCTCAGGAACGGACTTTGACAGGTGCTCCTCTGCCTGTGGCGCCTGTCAGCCGAAGCGAGCCCTACCCTGCCTTCGTCTAATGGCATTGGACAGCATCTATCTTACGGCTCCCATTTCAATGTCCTCATCATCACAGCGGCCATCTGATTTGTGACAATGGCGAAGAGAGGGTTCTCCGCGTTTTTCCCGCTTGTTAATCCCTGCTCAGCGAATCTTTCCCTCCGCGCCAGATCCGACTGACTGCATGGCCCGCTGTTCATTTTTTATTTTGCCCGCCATTCCAACCATCTCGGCGGGACTCCTGAAACCGTGCCTCCTGAGGTAACGCTCAAGCCCGGCTGCGATCTCCCTGAAAACTCGTATCCCCTTCACCGCAACTGCAGAGCCAACCTGCACGGCGGCGGCTCCGACAAGCATGAACTCGACCGCGGACCTCCAGTCCTCAACTCCGCCGCATCCGACAACCGGAATTGAGAGGGCCCCATACAGCTCATGAACGCATCTCAGGGCAATCGGACGAATGGCAGGACCCGACATCCCCCCGTAGACGTTTGACAGGATCGGCGCTCGAGAATATACGTCCACCAGCATCGCCCTTATCGTGTTTATGGCAACCACTGCGTCTGCGCCAGCCTTCTGGGCAGAGAGGGCGGAGTCCACATGCCGGTCGCTGAGGCCAAGCTTCACGAATATCGGTATTCCCACATCCCTTCTCACTCCCCTGACTATCGCGCCAACGAGCCTCGGATCCGACCCTATGTCTATCCCATGTCTCTTAACGTGGGGACAAGAAAGGTTCAGCTCCACCGCATCGACTCCAGCGTCATACGCTTCACCACATATCCTTCTGAACTCTGAGGCCTTGCTCCCGGCCACGCTCACTATCACTGGCACCTTCCCCTCCTTGGCGATCGGGAGCTCCTCGCTCAAAAACTCCCTGTAGCCCTGATTGGATAGCCCAACCGCGTTCACCAGGCCCCCCTCAAATCCTGCTATCACCGGAGTTGGATACCCGGAACGCTTTTCGAGGGTCAGGCTCTTCGTCACAACTGCCCCGGCGCCTCCCTCCAGGGCTGCCCTCTTCAGAAGGCTCCCATTGCACAGTATTCCGGAAGCAAGGATGAGGGGGTTCCTGAGCTTCAGACCTGCAACTTTAACGGAGAGCGATGACATTCCTCCCCCACCCGGGCCTTCCAACAATCCTTCCGTTTTCCATAACGGGCCTTCCCCTCACTATGGTCGCAACCGGAGCCCCTGTCACCTCAAACCCCCCAAATGGCGTATACTTGGCCTTGCTTACAAAAGCCCTTGGGTCTACCGTCCACCTCCTTGCGAGGTCAACAACCGTTAGGTTTCCGATCTTCCCCTCCTCTATGGATCCCAGCCCTCTGAGTCCCAGGATCATCGCGGGAGCTGTGGCGCATGCCCTAACCACATCCTCAAGCCTCAGCACACCGCGTTTAACGAGAGTGAGCATGAGCGGAAGCGTTGTCTCCAGCCCGGGAAATCCAGGAGCCCCCTGCCTGAAGTTCCCCTTCTCGTCTGGAAGGTGGGGCGCATGGTCCGAAGAAACCGCGTCCACCGATCCGCCCCTGAGCGCCCTCACGAGCGCGTCCCTGTCGCGACCGCCCTTTATCGGCGGGTGCACCTTCGCCACCGGGCCTATGCGCCGCACATCCTTTTCCGTCAGAAGCAGATAACACGGGCACGTGTCAGCTGTCAAATGGATCTTTTTCCTCCACCGCCTCATCGCCCTGACCCCCATGGCAGATGATAGATGTGTCACGTGGAGCCTGAATCCCATCTCATCGGCGATCCCAGATATATCGGATATCGCCGAGGACTCGGCCTCCGGAGTTCCCGCGGGACCCATTCCCCTGTCCACATAGAACGCCGGGTTCTCAGCGTGGACGATCACCGGCAGATCCCTCTTTGAGGCAAAATTCAGCGCCTCGAGCACGGCCGGTCTCATGGTTGAATAGTATTCCCTCTGCATGAACACCTTGATGCCCAGCGCCAGCTTTTGCACCTCATCGCTCAGGCCTCGCTCATCATTTGGAACCCCGTAGTAGAGCCCGTAGTCCACCAGCGCCCTCTTCCTCGCCCTGCTCTCCCTGGCTGCGAGCGTCCTAGGAGCGTTAACGGGCGGCTTGGTGTTCGGCATGTCGACCACCACCGTGTACCCGCCCATCGCCGCAGCGCCTGTTCCGGAGAGGAAATCCTCCTCATCGCACTGCTCGAAGTCCCTCATGTGGACGTGCATGTCGATGAGTCCTGGAAGCACCACATGATCATCTTCATGGTAAGCCAGATCCGCCGCTTCCGGGAGGCCTCCGGCGCTCACCCTCGATATCACCCCATCCTTTATCGTCACGCTTCCCTCAACGACGCCATCAGGAGTGAAGATCCTGCCTGAGACGCGCAGCCTCATGCCCTCACCCTGCACCCGCACTCATCCCTCTTCCACTTTCCAAAGTCCGTGGCCATCAGCAGCGCACCGTTGAAGACAGGTCCGTCCACGCACACCCTGGCGCCTATCGGATCGAGCACGCAGGAACCGCATATCCCGAATCCGCACTTCATGTGCCGCTCAAGGCTCACCTCGACCTGTATCCCTTCCCTGAGGCATGACCTCACGACCTCATACATCATCATCTCCGGACCGCAGGTGAGAACCATGTCGAATTTTTTCTCCCTCAGAACATCAGGTAACAGGTCTGCTACCATCCCCTTGAAGCCGTGTGACCCATCCTCGGTGGCTGTAAGCACCTTCATCCCATACCTCCTCGCCTCCCTCAGGAAGAGCAGCTCCCTGGCGGTCCTGGCGCCCACCATGTAAGTTCCGCTCCCACCTGAGCTGGAGATTCTCTCAGCGGCGTAGATCAGGGGAGCCGCACCATATCCTCCCGCCACGAGAAGAAAGCTCCTTCCCCTGAGAGAGAACCCCATCCCAAACGGGCCCCGCAGAAACAGCACCTCCCCCCTCTTCAGGGAGTGCATGCGGGAGGTGGTGGGACCGGCCTTGGCTATTGATATCCTGAGAACCCCATCATAGAACCCCGATGCTCCGAGCGGCACCTCCTCGGCCCCGGGAAGCCAGACCATGTAGAACTGTCCGGGCTCGGGCTTCGTCATTCCATCGGCCCTCAGGTAGAAGGAAACCACCTTCGGACTTTCCCTGACCTTTCTCAGGATGACAGCGGGGGTGAAGTCGAACTTCCCGTACCCTCCACCCCGCTGGTGCCCTTCGCTCAACTCAACCGCCCGCCGTGGCGTACTGGGACACAACCTCCTCCTGCGTGATATGGGTTCCGCAGTACCTGCAGGAGAGGAGGAGGGGCTTTCTGGATATCACTTCAAACGTTGGCATCACGGGCTCCCTCGGCTTGATGGATATGCAGTTTGGATTGGTGCAGTTCAGGAGCCCCCGGACCTCGTCGGGAAGCCTCACGGCAGCCTTCTTCACGACCTTGAAATCCCTTATTGTGTTGATGGTCGCGTCCGGCGCAATGAGGGCTATCCTGTCCACCTCGGAAGGCTTCAGCTCCCTGCCCTCTATCTTCACCATGTCCTTCTTTCCCAGCTTTCTGCTTGCCACGTTCATTATGAGGGCCACCGTGTATCCCTCGGTTCCCCTGACGCCGAGTATCCTGAGGACGTTGAGCGCCTGGCCTGCGGTGATGTGATCTATCACAGTGCCGTCTCTTATCCTTGATACCACGAGCTCTTCCGTCTTCTTCATCTCAGCGCCCCCAGCACAAGCGCGAGAAGGGCCATCCTGACAGGCACCCCGTACGCGGCCTGCCTGAAGTAACCCGCAAACCTCGTCTCGTCCACCCTCAGGTCTATCTCATCGACCTTTGGGAGCGGGTGGAGGATTAGCATGTTCTCCCTTGCCCTCGCAATAAGCTCCGGGTCTACTCTGTAGCTTCCTTTCACCTTCTCGTAATCCGCGGGGTCAGGGAACCTCTCCTTCTGGATGCGCGTGACGTAGAGGACATCTATCTCGCCAATGCACTCCTCCGGCCTCTCCGTCACCCTGACCTTAACGCCGCACTTGTTCAGGAACTCCAGTATTTCCCTCCGCGGCCTGAGCAACGGAGGAGATATCAGGCAGAGGGAAGCTGGGCGGAAGAGCGTCAAGCCGTATATCAGGGAGGCAGCAGCTCTGCCGTACCTGAGGTCCCCCATCACCGCGTAGTTCAGGCCGTCCACTTTGCCCCGCTCCCTCCAAACCGTGTATAGGTCTATCATCGCCTGGGTCGGATGGTGCCTGCTTCCGTCTCCGCCGTTTATGACCGGGCACTCCGCTATCTCGGCAGCAAGCTTTGCCGCCCCCTCAAGCCTGTGGCGCATCACTATGACGTCAGCATAGGCATCGAGCATCCTTATCGTGTCAGCGAGGTTTTCTCCCTTGGCTATCGACGTTCCCTCAGCCTCAGAGAAACCGATGACCGAGCCTCCGAGCCTGTGCATCGCGCTCTCGAAGCTGAGCCTGGTTCTCGTGCTCGGCTCGAAGAAGGCCGTCGCCATTATCCTTCCCCTGAGCAGCGGCCTGCACCTCTTTCCGGCCTTCTCCATGGAAAGGGCCGCCCTGAACAGCCTCTCCAGGTCCTGCCTGGTGAAGTCAAGAATTGAGAGCACGTCACGTCCCCTGAACATCCCCCTCACCTCTAATGTACCTCATCACCCTCTCGTAATCCTCCTTGCTCACCATTCCTTTTAAGTGGAGCTCCTCCACGAGCTTCGAAGCTGTGGTTATCGAGTGAAGTTTCACGCCAATTTTTGATAGAGCATCTCCAGCGCCCTGCTCCCTGTCCACCATCACCAGAACCGAGCCCACGGTGGCTCCTCTCTCCCTGAGCGCAGATACCGCCCTCACTATGCTGCCTCCCGTGGTCGCCACGTCATCCAGGAGCAACACGACATCCCCCCTTTCCAGCACTCCCTCCACGAGGCTACCTGTGCCATGGGTGCGCTCCTCCTTTCTAACGTACAGGAACGGGACTCCCAGCTTGTACGCGACCAGCGACGCTATCGGCACTCCGGCCGTCGCTATTCCCGATATCCTGTCGTACCTTTCTCCGGACTCCCTTATCTCATCTACATACGCATCCGTGACCATGTCGAAAAGTTCCGGATGGGATGGCACTGCCCTGAGGTCTATGTAGTAGGGACTGGTGAGTCCGGAGGAAAGCCTGAACTCCCCGACCAGAATGCACCCGTGCCTTGCCAGCTCCACGGCCAGCCGTGAAACATCAACCACCTCTCATCGCCTCCGCTATCTCCCTCGCCTTTCTTGCTGGGTGGGGATCCTGGGTTATGCTTCTCCCTATTATCTCAAAATCCGCGCCGGCGGAGACCGCCGAACCGAAAGGTGCCCCCTGGGTGCCCACCCCCGGGGAGAGTATCAGCCTTGCGGGGTATTTCGCCCTGGCCATCCTTATGAGCTCCGGGAAGGTCGCGGGAAGCACAAACCCATCTACTCCGGAGGATTCCGCTATTGCAAGCAACTCACCCACATGCCTGTTCAGGTGCTCGGAGGCTCCAGGATGGCTCATCGCGCAGAGCCCAAGGACTCCCTTCCCCATTTTGGCGGCGAGATCCACCACTTGGTCTATTCCATCCTTCCTCCCGACTGCGGCGTGCACTATAAGCGCATCGAACCCCGCTCCGAATATCTGCTCGCCGGCCAGCCTGTTCACATGCCCGATGTCAGCCATCTTGGAATCGCATATGAAAAGGTACCTCCCTTCAAACGATCTTATTATGCTCTCCACGCTGTCAAGACCTAGGGCGAAGATGGCTGGCACACCTATCTTTACACCTGCCACCAGTTCCTCAAGCTCTGCGAGGGTTTCAATGATCCGATCAACGGTCTTTTCCCTTCCGTCCTTTCTCTTATCAGGGGTTTTCAAATAGGGATTAAAAACGGGATCAAAGGCCACAACAATTCTGGACTTTTTCGCCGCTTCCACTGCCCTTCTGATGAAGGCCTCGCTCAAAGCCCACCTTTAGTTTGATATGGTGACTTATAAAAGGGTTGCGATGCCTGTTTTAGACGGGCGCGACAACGAAACCCGAACTCACAAGATGGATAAATTTCGCCGTGTGTGCATTAACACTTCTTGTCATGGTTCACTTGTTTACGAACTCAAGAACTGTGGGGGCTCTGCCAGAAAATATCACAGTAACGACATCAGCATTCGAGGTCACCTTCGAGCGGGCAACGTATACGGTGGTGGACCCTCTTCAAAGCCCACCGATCTGGGCTGTGGTGAGAAATAAGGGGAGTTCTCCGGACAGGATAAGGTTCTTTGTGGTGGATAACGGAGTTGACCGCGACGCTGGCTACATACATCTTGAGCCCGGAGAGACTGGAGAACACAAGGTGGTCTCCGAGTATCACGTGGTGGGGACAGGGACCTTCACGCAGAACTACAAAATAGTATCCTCCCGCGATCCAACCGCCATAGCATACGTCACGGTGGCGATAGAGACATTCCAAATAGAAACTCAGGAACTTCCCGCGAGTGATTTCACTGTAAATGTGTACGATGCGATCACGCATGAACCGGTTGAAAACGCGGTTGTGTACTACCGTTACAGCCCTGAGTCTCGTGGGGAACCGGCAGCGGTGTTGGGGGGCGGGAGATTCAGTTTTCCGGTCCTAGACTTTAGCGAGCCCGCCGCTAGGTACGGAATTTCATGGCAGGGCTACACCGTTGAGGTCAAGGCCGCCGGTTATCGCACTCATCAGGAAAATGGTCTGACGCCGGAAGACGGCAACATGCTGGACGTTTATCTGGTCCCGCTGGCAGAGGTAGCCAGCTTTCAACCGGTTTGGATGAAGAATCTGGAGTACCCAGGAGTGTGGAGGGTCAGACCATCCGAGGACTGGGAATATATCGCGGTTGGGCTGGGCAAGCACCCTGACCCTTGGGACGTACCCGTTTCAACGAAGGTTCATCTGTTTAACATCGCAGGCGAAAAGCTCTGGGATTATCCTGTTGGAGACCAGGTCTGGGGGATAGACATAAGCAGGGATGGGTCCATGGTCGCCGTTGGAAGTCATGACGGCATGCTGTGCGTCATAGGCCGTTCTGGCAACCTGCTGTGGTCAGAGAACGCCCACACGCAGCTCAGGGAGGTAAAGCTGTCGGACTCTTACCTGGGAGCGGAAACTGTGCCGATAAAACTTTATGACCCCGAGACGGGCGAGGCACTATGGGAGTACGATCCCGGCTTCGATGTGTGGTGGAGAGGCATAACCTTCAGCCCGGACGAGAAATATGTCCTCTACGGCGGGAGCAATTCGCTGATAATGTTTGA
>JAWCKV010000037.1:0-7846 GCA_038851565.1 Hadarchaeales archaeon (SeqCode)
CGTTGTGGTTCAGAGGGAAGAGATATTCAAGGCCATGCACCGGGTCTAGGTGGTATCTTGAAGTTCACCAGCGAGGAGATACTCGAGACTTTCAGGATGCTCCACGTTGAGAGCCTCGACATCAGGGCCATAACCCTTGGAATCAACCTACTGGACTGCGTTTCCGGAAATGAAATCACGACATCTTCAAAAATTCAGAAAAAGATACGTGATGTGGCCTCAGGTTTCGTGGATGCCGTCGACTCGGTTTCCGGTGAGTTCGGGGTGCCCGTGACAAACAGAAGAATAGCTGTGACTCCGGTATCGCTTCTTCTCGGAACCTCACCAACGCGGAAAAACGCATTGGAAATCGCGATGGCTCTTGAGAGGTCAGCCACCACGGCGGGCGTCGACCTGATAGGAGGCTTCAGCGCTCTCGTGGAAAAAGGGATAACTCAGGCGGACTCCGCCCTGATGGACTCCATACCCGAAACGCTGGCAAAGACGGAAAAGCTGTGCTCGAGCGTCAACGTGGCAAGCACGAGGGCGGGAATAAACCTGGACGCGATCAACATCATGGCTTCTAAAGTCAAGGAGACCGCAAGGCTCACCGCGAAAAATAACGGGATCGGCTGCGCCAGGCTCTCTGTCTTCTGCAACGCTCCTGGAGACAACCCTTTCATGGCCGGAGCATTTCACGGAGTTGATGAAGGAGAGGCGACGATAAACGTTGCGATAAGCGGGCCGAGCGTGATAAGGGCCGCAGTGGAGTCCTGCGACGGAAACGCGGATGAGCTGAGCGACGTGATAAAGCGGGCCGCATTTAAAATGACGCGGGTGGGTGAGCTCATCGGCAGGGAGGTGGCGAAGAGGATCGGGGTGAAGTTCGGCATAGTGGACACGTCTATAGCCCCGACCACAGCCCCGGGCGACAGCGTCGCGGATGTTGTTGAGAAAATGGGGGTGGAAAGGTGCGGCGCTCCGGGTACCACCGCTGCCGTGGCAATGCTGGTTGACAGCGTCAAGAAAGGAGGAATGATGGCATGTACACGGGTAGGAGGGCTCAGCGGCGCACTGATACCGGTAACCGAAGACGGCGGGATGAGCAGAAGGGTGGCAGAAGGATGCATGACTATAGAGAAGCTCGAGGCCCTCACAAGCGTTTGCTCGGTTGGCCTTGACATGATCTGCGTGCCCGGAGATACAGATGTGTGGACGATCGGAGGATTGATTGCGGACCAGGCCGCCATAGGAATCATCAACGACAAAACAACATCGGTCAGGGTGATTCCCGTGCCGGGGAAGAAACCCGGAGACAGCGTCGATTTCGGAGGGCTGTTCGGAAAAGGCGTGGTTGTGAGGGTGCAGAAGTGGTCCCCTGAGAGGTTCCTGAGAAGAGGCGGACAGATAAGCAGGGCTGCCAGGAGCGCCAAAAACTGATTCACACGTGGCTTATCGCTATGACCCGTATTATATCGCTCACGTCCTCACAAAAGTCAGCCACGTTCTCCATGTTATCCGTCAGTTCTTTCACCACAAGAGAAAGACCTATGTCCTTGACCTTTTTGTACCACCTCATCAGTTCAGGAGTGAGCTCTTCAGCCCTGAGGTCGTCGACCTTTTCTTCGAACTTCTCCACCTCGTGAGACAATGCCACCGCTTCGCTGCGGTCCCTGCTCAGCTCCAGAAACGCCTTCTGCATGGCTTCAGCTGCGTTGACCAGTTCATTCGCAAATTTTTTCAGAATCTCTCCAAGCTTCTGCGGTATTTTCTTCGAATCGACCATGTTGAGCTTTCTAGCAGCGGCTTTGGCGTTGGCCGCAACCTCATCCGCAGTCAATGTCAAACGCATTATCTCGTCTCGGTGAATAGGATGGAATATGCCGACGCTCAGCTCCTCCAGAACTCTTCTCTTCAGCTCGTCAGCGGCGCGTTCAGCCTCAAAGACCCTCTTGAATCCATTGCTCTGCTTTTTGCTGTCTCCATCGAGAAATCCGTCGAGCGCCGTTTTAAGCCCGACCACCGTGTCGACGACCTTTTTCATGTGCTCGCCGCATATCTCCAAGATCTTCTTCTCCCTGGCCTCACCCAACCACACGAGAGGACCCTTCGCGCTCACGCTATCACCACCATACGACTAAATAACCAGAATAGCCCCATGCTTATTAACGCTACGCATGGAATTGTCGCGACCCAGAACCCCATGATCTTCCCTATTGTTTTTCTGTCGATTCCTCCTATCCCCCTCATCGCAACGCCCACCCCTATGATAGAGCCCACGCTGGAGTGCGTGGTTGACACGGGTATGCCAAAGCCCACCAGAAACGCGGGCAGAACCGTGAACAGGAATATAACGAGGGCGTTAGAGTACTCACCGGCAGCTCCACTGACCGGATCTAGCTTGGTCACCCTGTAAGCGGAAGTCGCCACCACCCTTTTCCCCCACCTAATGCCACCGATCGCTATACCAATCGCACCCAGAACCGAGAGCAGAAACATGACATCTGAAGTAGGCATGCCCCCGATGATCTTTTCGGTCGGCGTTATGAAGACTCCCGTGCAGTTTGCCATATCGTTGGCACCGAACGAGAACGCGGAGAAACAGAGCGAGATTATCAGCAGGTAGGAGAACGACCTCATCGGGTTGAACCCGTTCTTTGAGCGGCTTCTGACGGCATGAACGGCCGCGGACGATATCAGGAGGGACGCCAGGACGCTGGCCAGGACCGTCAGATAAATGTCAAGCCTCAGCAGCCTGCCAAGGGTCGAGATCAGGACAATTGAGCTTATGATGAAGACGAACAGGAAAATAAGCCGGTGATAACCTCCCTCTCCTTTGGTTCTCATCAGATACCATCTGAAGAACCTGTACATCCCGTTCGCAAGCAACATGGATGAGATTGGAGCAACGATGAACGCTACAACCACCATCAGCAGAACGTTCCAGTTTATCATCGCCGGACAGAAAACTAACCCGAACCCGATGATCCCGCCCACGACCGAGTGCGTGGTTGAAACCGGCATCCCCTTCCAGGTGCTGAAGACAATCCATATCACGGCCGACAGAACGGCGGTGAAGCTGCCGACCGCCACCGCCTCCAGGCTCAGCTGCTCCCTGGGGATGAGCCCCCTGTCAACGGTTTTCATGACGAACGGACCGACGAGTATGCCTCCGGCCGCTGAGAATACGGCAAAAAGGATCAGAGCACGTTTTATCGAAAGGACACCGGATCCAACCGTGCAGTCCGTGGGGTTAGAGGCATCGTTCATACCAAGCGCCAGCGCCATAAGGAATGACAGAACTATCCCCACAGCGTATATCAGCAGCTCAATCATGTGGCCCTCCCCAGCCCAGAGTGATTAGGCTGGAGCATAAAAATAATTTGTTGTAGATTTGGACTAGTTTCAGTTTATTTTGACGAGGCGCCCCTCCACCATGTATATGACGCGTTCCGCGATGTTTGTCGCGTGGTCGGCTATTCTCTCCAAGAATGAAGACACGAACATCAGATTTGCAGCATCGCTGGCCAACGTTGGTTTTGTTATTGAAATGTACATCAGCTCCCTCCCGACCTGCGTGCACAGGCTGTCAACCATGTCGTCTCTCTTCCCGATTTCTCTGGCCAGCATAGAGTCTCTTTTTGAAAACGCCTCCATGGAGCCGCGAATCATGCCCACGGAAATCTCAGCCATCCGCGGGATGTCTATCAGCGGCTTCACCAAGGGCCTTTTTGCTATCCTCTTGACTATCTTCGCTATGTCCACCGCACGGTCGCCTATCCTTTCAAGGTCAGTCACTATCTTGAGACACGCCCCGACCATTCTCAGATCGTTCCCCATCGGCTGCTGCAGTGCGATTGTCACCATACAATCGTGTTCCGCCTTCAGCTCGAGTCTGTCTATCTCATCATCCATCTTGATAACTTTCTCAGCGAGTTTGATGTCCCTGTCCACAAGCGATTTAACGGCGTTGGTGACTGCGTCCGCTACCAGATTTCCCATCCGGTTGATTTCTTTTTCCAGGATTTTCAGCTCGTCTGCAAGCGATTTTCTCGTCTTCTCACCTCCTATCCAAATCTCCCCGTTATGTAGGATTGTGTTCTCGGGTCCTTCGGGTTCTCAAATATGTCCTGAGTAGCCCCGAACTCCACAAGTTCCCCCAGATATAAAAAGGCCGTGTAATCTGAAACCCTCGCGGCCTGCTGCATGTTGTGCGTGACTATGACTATAGTATAGTCCTTCCTCAGGTCATGGATCAGGTCCTCTATCTTCATGGTCGCTATGGGGTCAAGAGCGGAACAAGGTTCGTCCATGAGGAGCACCTCCGGCTCTACCACGAGTGCCCTAGCGAGGCAGAGCCTCTGCTGTTGGCCACCTGATAGCGACAAGGCGGGGAAGTTCAGCTTGTCCTTCACCTCACCCCAGAGGGCTGCCTTTTTCAGCGCCTCTTCCACCCTTTTTTTGATTTCGTCGGAGCTGAGCCTGTGGTTTATCTTGAGTCCGTAGGCCACGTTTTCGAAGACTGACTTGGGGAAAGGATTGGGCTTCTGGAACACCATCCCGACTCTTCTCCTGAGTTCGTTGACATCGACATCGGAACGGTATATCGGCTTTTCGTTTAGCATCACCTTGCCCGTTATTCTCGCGCCATCTGAAAGCTCAACAAGACGATTAAGTGTCCTGATCAGAGTGGTTTTTCCGCAACCTGACGGTCCGATTACAGCCGTAACCTTTCTCTCGTATATGTTCATCGATATGTTTTTCAGTATCCAGTTTCCACCGATCCAAACGTTGAGATTTTCTATTCTGATTTTTGTCCTCATCTCTACCACAACTTGCTTTTTCTGTAATGGCGCCTTATGAGCGACGCCGCCAGATACATCACCAGCACCAGAATCAACAGAGTGAGTGCGGTCCCGAAAGCCATCGGCCTCGCGGCTCCGATGTCAGGATGTTCCATGTTAAGAGCGAAAAGATGGTATGGAAGCGCCATCACCGGAGCAAATATTGATCCAGGCAGTCCCCTTGTGTAGAAAACAGCCCCCGTGAAGAGTATCGGAGCAGTTTCCCCGGCCGCCCTACCTATCCCGAGCATCGTGCCGGTTATTATTCCTGGAAACGCCGCAGGCAGCACGACCTTGAATATGGTCTTCCACTTGCTCGCTCCGAGTGCCATGCTTCCTTCCCTGAAGGAGTCCGGGACGCTCTTCAGGGCCTCAACCGAACTCATTATTATTGTGGGGAGGATCATGAGCGCGAGCGTGGAGGCGGCCGAGATGAGGGACAGACCCCATCCTAAGAACTTTACGAAGAACACGAGGCCGAAAAGTCCAAAGACTATCGACGGGACTCCATTGAGGTTGTAGATTGCGCTTATGACCAGGTTTACGAACCTTCCTCTCTTTGCGTACTCAACCAGATAAAGCGCAGTCATCAAACCAAGGGGAAGCGCAATCGCCACGGCAAGGGAAACGAGCAAAAGCGTGCCGACGATCGCGGGGAATATTCCTCCCTTTGTCATTCCCTCACGCGGATATTCGGTGAGGAATTCCCAGCTCATCACTCCCGCGCCGTTTACGACTATGAAAAACAAAAGCAACCCTATAAACGCCAGCACGATGACTATAGAGATCCGGGCGGTCCAGAAGGCGATGGTCTGGCTCAACTTCCCGGATTTCACCTTACATCCCCCCTATCCTGCGCGAGATTATCCTGTGGGCGGCGAAGTTTATGGTAAAGGTTATGATAAACAGGACCAAACCTATGCCGAAAAGCGCGCTGTAATGCATAGAGCCAAACGAAACCTCACCCATCTCCCATGCTATTGTCGCCGGCATGGTCCTAACCGGTGAGAAGATCGATGTAGGTATCACGGCCGACCCGCCGGTGACCATCATGACGGCTATCGTCTCACCTATGGCCCTGCCCAGACCCAAAAGGGTCCCGGCCACGATTCCGGAAGAAGCAGCTGGAATCACAACCCTCCTTATCGTCTGCCACTTGGTGGCACCGAGTGAAAGCGAGGCCTCCCTGTACTCATTCGGAACCGCCCTCAAAGAGTCCTCCGTAATGCTCAGCATGGTGGGGAGTATCATCATCGCCAGGACTATTCCCCCGGTAAGCGCAGTCTGTCCAGTGGGCAGGCCGAATGTGCTCTGCATCCACGGCACCAGCACGATCAGGCCGAAGAAACCGTAAACAACGGATGGCACGGCCGATAGAAGCTCAATGGTGGTCTTCAGAAGATCCCTAATCTTCGGGTGCGCGATTTCAGAGATGTACATTGCTCCGAAGAGCGAGAGCGGGAGCGCGATCAACATCGCGAGCAGGGTGACAAGAAGAGTTCCGGAGATCATGGAAAGAATGCCGAATGAAGGCGGTTCGGCCGTTGGTAGCCAAGTGGAATTAAAGATGAAGCCGGTGATTCCAAAATTCCAGAACACCGGAAGCGATTGAGTGAAGACGAATATGAATATCAGGAAAACGAAAATTATTGACAAAGCTGCAAAAAGGCATGTGATCGTCTTCCCGGAGATAGCCTTTCGCAAGCCTACCGTAAAAAAATTAAAAAAATTGCCCCTCCGGCCGGAACTATGAGAGGGGCACGAATCCCTTTTCTTGGACAATCTGCTGACCCTCCGGTCCCCTCACGAAGTCTATAAAGTCCTTGGCAAGTCCAGTCGGTTCTCCCAGCGTGTACATGTACAGGTATCTGCTTATGGGGTAAGTACCGTTCTGCACGGTCTGAGTCGACGGTGAGACTCCGTTGACCTTGAGGGCCTTGACTCCGGAAATGTATCCTATTCCAACGTATCCTATGGCGTTCGGGTTAGTGGAGACGTTCTGCCGCATCTCCCCGTTCGAAGTTGTTGTAAGGGCAATCAGCATTATGTTCTCCTTCCTCATCACCAGCTCGTGAAAAGTCTCATATGTTCCGGAGGTCGATTCTCTAGTGTAGACGGTTATCGGCATGTCGCTCCCGCCAACCTGTGACCAGTTTGTGATCTCGCCGAGGTATATCTTCTTTATCTGTTCAGTCGTAAGCTCGTTTACTGGGTTGTCCGGGTGAACCACAACAGCTATCGCGTCCAAGGCAATTTTGTGCTCCACGATCCGTCCTCCGGCCTGTTCATTTTCGCTGGATTTTACGGCTCTGGAGGAGTTTGCTATGTCACACCTCCCCTCTATCAGAGAAGCTATGCCGACGCCGGATCCCCCTCCGGAAACTGAGATCGTGTCATTCGGGTGTGTTTGCATCCATCTCTCAGCGCACATCTGGGCCACCGGCAGAACTGTCGTGGACCCGGCCACGTTTATCGCTCTTGGCTGCGCGGGCCCCTGGTTATTTTCAGATCCCTCTACTCCGGTCCCGCCTCCACCGGTTTTGCTGGCAATAATTATCGCGCCTCCAACTGCAACTGTCAGGACTACTAGGACCACCGCTATTACCAGCGTCACTTTCATTTTCCTCCCTGTTTCGGGCTTGGATATATTTTTTTATATAGATTTGCCAAATATTTTATATATATAAAAATAAACTATATAGTTGATGGGATGGTCGAGAAGAAGGAAAACAGAAAGATACAGCTCACCGGAAAATCGACATACATAGTGTCGCTCCCAAAGTGGTGGGTTTCCGAGATGAAACTCCGTGCCGGAGACGCGGTGAGCGTAAGCGTACAGGACGACATGTCCCTTCTGATAACCACAGCACCGGTCACGGATCGATTTAAAAAGGATGAGGCCGTCCTGAATATTTCCCCAGATGAGGATCCAAACAGGATAGCGAGAAAGCTGGTGTCGCTCTATCTTGTGGGCTACAACACGATCAGGATATTGTCAGACCGGGACCGAATTTCTCCCGCGC
>JAWCKV010000038.1:0-7667 GCA_038851565.1 Hadarchaeales archaeon (SeqCode)
GAGCTCGTGAGGGCCGGGATGGTCGCCGGCGTGCTTGACGTCACAACACACGAGCTTATAGACTGGCTCGTTGGAGGTTTTTCAAACGCAGGCCCCCACAGGATGGAGGCAGCAGGTGAGATGGGGGTGCCGCAGGTGTTGGTCCCGGGGTGTCTGGACATGATCCAATTTTGGGCAAAGGATACGGTTCCCGAGAAGTTCAGGTCGAGGGAGTTCTACTTTCACAACCCCAATTCAACATTGGTCAGGGCCACAAAGGAAGAGAGCGCTGCAGTGGGCAAGCTTTTCGCTGAGAAGGTCAACAAGGCCAAGGGCCCAACGCTTGTGGCAATACCTCTGAAGGGTTGGTCCATATGTGATACGGAGGGAGGGCTGAAGACCTACCGCTACGATGGCACTCCCACCGGAAGGCACTGGTATAGCAGGGAGGCGGATGATGCATTCGTGGAGGCCTTTGAGAGACATCTGGACAAATCAAAGGAAAATGTGGACGTGATAAAGGCCGAGCTTCACATAAACGATCCTAAATTCGCGGAGCTAACTGCTACAGCTCTTGATGACATGATAAAGGGAAGATGGAAAAAGGGAAAAAAGTATCTTTAGCCGGATTTCATACCTAAGTTTTACATGTAACAGCGGTACCTCAGGCAATATGGCAGGACACGGTAAATTCATGAAATCTTTGACACAGCAGAGGTGATGACTCCAACTGCCATTAATGCTCCAGTCAGCGTCAGAGCCCATGTCCACCCGAGAACCGGAATCAGAAGTCCTGTGACAAGGGGTCCGATTAGGATGGATAGGCACAGGAGTAAGCTCACCACCCCTACGGAGAGCCCTATCATGCTTTCTTCTAGTATAATTGTAGATGCCGCAAAGCACGCTGGAGCAAGAGAGGACCAGAAAAACCCGAGAATGATGAACATGAAAATCCACCAGCCGACCGACCCTGAGAAAAATGGAATGAGCATTGACCACCCAAATGATACGGTCCCGCCGAGCAGGATTGTCTTTTTCAGCGATTTTATCCTGTCGGATATTGCCCCCCAAATCGGTGCAGCCCATATCTGCATTGCCACCGGGATGATCGCCATGGCGGACGCGAATTCATTTGAAATTCCAAGAACCGTCTCAAAGTACGTTGGGGCAAAGGAGGTGAGGGAAACTAGAAAGTAGTTGTAGGTGAACCATGTTATTCCGATGAACCAAAGTTCGCGGTTGGCAAGGGCACGCCAGACGGCTCCTCCTGAGAGCCTCATTGGAGCAATCTTTTCCTCCCCCTGTTTAACGATGAAAAAGAAGAGAAGGGCACAGATGGCTGTGAAAATGCTTACCGTCCATGGAATCGCTGTCCAGCCGAGCTTGAGCAACTGCGGACCAAGCAGAAATATGATCAGAGCGGCCACTGGCGCAAAGGGTGCCCATATGCCTATTGCCTTTCCCCTCTCCTTAGATGAAAACCAGCGGGAGATCAAAACTATCGGAAAGAGCATGCAGCCCCCAAAGCCAATCCCCTCGATCAGCCTCCCGATCAGGGCTACCTCAAATGAGGCAAATGTTCCGATCATGACGTTTCCCATCACCGCCATCGCACCGCACAGAAGTCCAAGCTTTTTCGCCCCGATTTTGGGCAGGATATAGACGGCAGCCGGCAGCGCCATCACTGCCCCTCCTATGCCGAATATGGTCTGCAGCATGCCGAGGGATTCCGTGCTTACTCCCCAGAGGTTTCCAAGCGCTGGGAACAGGGGAGGCATTTTAAAGAGGCCGAAGGCGATCGCTATGCTCAGGATATACACCGAGAACAAAATTGCCCACTTATATCGGGAGTTCTCCGGGGACATTCAGCACCTGCTTGCGTCAGCCCTACCGCTAATAAAGCTTTCCCTCAATTTTTTCAATATTTTTCACCATTTCAACATTTAGGTTCCCAAAATTTAGAACGAAACTTTTAAATAAACTCGAAAATAGTTAAAAACAAAAAGGTGATAAAAAGTGAAAGATAAAGGAGTTGCTGTTGGATACATCGTGGCCGCAATTGTGGTTGTTATAGTGATAATCGCCGCAGCAGTGGTCGTAACTCTACCTAGAGAGGTAGCGCCCCCAGCGGGGCCGGAAGCACCAGCCGCTATAAAATTCGGACACACTGGGCCATTTACAGGAGTGCTTGCCACGGCTGAGTCCATCTGTCAGACCTTTTATAACCTTTGGACCGAGCAGGCAAACGCTCAGGGCGGGCTTTATCTGTCAGAATACAATACCAGGGTCCCGGTGAACTGGGTACTGTATAACGATATGGCTGACACAGGAAGGGCAGCCACCAACGTGGAAAAGCTGATAACCGAGGACAATGTTGCGATAATCTACGGCTCCTATGGAACATTTCAGGGATTCGCGCAGCACGAACTGGTGAACAACCTTGCAGCCCAGGGCTATAAGACAATATACATGGTCGGTAACGGTACATGTGTGTTATGGGACACCGCCGAGGATTTCTATGAATACTACTGGCAGAACAAGATTTACACAGATTCTCAGGGTAGGCCGTGGTACACTTGGGAGTACACGCTCTGGACCGAGATGCCAAGAGCATTCCACATGGAGGCACTTGTGGATGTGCTGGAGGAGGTAGGGGTACAGACGGTGGTTGTCTGGAAGATCGGAACGCTATACGGAATAGAAAGCATGAGGTTCTTGGAATATCTCCTGGAGAACACAAACATTAGGATACTCGATACAAGAGAGTACCCGCTGGAGATAACTGACTTCACCTCACTCATCACAGCGGCTCGGGCGCTGGACCCTGATGCGATCATCCAGTTCAGCTACCCAGGCGATGGCATGAAATCGATTGAGGACATGATAGCCCTCAACTACAATCCAAAGCTGTTCTATAACGCCTTAGGCGTCACATCGGGCGAGGCATACACAAAGTTCGGAAAGAACCTCAACGGAATAATGTACCACTCCACAGCGTTTCCGAAGAGCCCAATGTCGAATGGGATGTTTGGAACTGGCATGGAGCTGCTGAACGCCTATGTGGAGAGGTACGGCATGGCACCGGACGTCATCGACGGAGCAATTGCCTACGCAACAGTTGAGGTCATGGGGACGCTCATAGAGAGGGCAGGATCCCTAGATAAGGCCAAAATATACCAGGAGGTCATAAAAGCAAAGGACAACCCGATACCGACAGTAATAGGTCCCGTTTACTGGGAACGAGGGCCGTGGCCAGAGCTGCCAGGAGTGGTGGGACAGCACATCGGCACAACAGACACCTCCCTTGGGGAGGATTGTGAAATAGTCGGTGCAGCTTTCGGCGAAAGGGTGGGCCTCCAGCGCACTTGGAACAAGAACGATTGGGTCACGCACGCTCCGGTGTATCCAAAACCGGCCTGGAGCTAAACTCCATTTTTTTCTCTTTTTTATTTTTTATTATTGATCAGATGAATCAGCGCTTTCATGTCGAGGTAGTTTATAAATACCAGTATATTTAAAATAAGCATTGATATGAGGCTAAAGGCTTCCAAGTATGCTAACATACCGGTTTCTCCCCAGACGAAGGATAGGCTAGACAGATACGGTTACAAAAATGAAACATACGATGAACTCATAAATAGGGTCCTTGATGTGTATGTCCTCTGCAAGGAGATCCAGAGTCCTCTCGATCACGAGGGAATTGAAAAGTTAAAGGTAATGCTGGCGAGGCTGAAGGAAGAAAGGTGAAATCATCCGGATATGGGACAAACCCCGCTTGGGCATCCTCCTGCGTATTCGGGCTCAGCTGTGACGTATTTCCCGGTTTTGTCGATCCTTCCTATGTAGAGGACCTGCTCTGGCCGGCTGCCGTATCTATATACCGTTATCCCCTTACACCTCATCTTCCACGCCATCAGATATATCCTCCCAACGTCCTCAACGGTCGCCTCACGTGGGAGGTTTATAGTCTTGGATACCGCGTTGTCCACGTATTTCTGGAAGGCCGCCTGCATCCTGACGTGCCACTCGGGCTTTATGTCGAGCGCTGTCGCAAAAATCCTCCTCACTTCTTTCGGAATTTCCTTGATCCCCTGAATTGAGCCGCTCCTTGCGATCCTCTCGAGCAGCTCTCCCCTGTAAAATCCCCTCTCCTTCGCAACCTTTTCAAATAGGGGATTTATCTCGAAGAGCCGTGTGCCCTCGAGGACCTTCCTCATGAAGCTCACCGCGAACAGGGGCTCTATCCCGGAGGAACAACCGGCGATGATTGATATGCTCCCCGTGGGCGCAATGCTAGTCACGGTTGCGTTCCTCATGGCATCGTATTTTCCGTGCCATATGCTTCTCTCGAAGTTCGGGAAGGACCCGCGCCTTCTCCCCAGCTCCACGGATGCCTCGCGGGCCCTCTCCGATATGAACTTCATCACCTTCTGTGCGAGCCGCACGGCCTCCTCGGAGTCGTACGGGATCTCCAGCTTTATCAGAAGCTCGGCCCAACCCATAACCCCAAGGCCGATCTTCCTGTTTGCCTTCGTCATGCGCTCGATTTCAGGCAGGGGATACCGGTTTGCGTCTATCACGTTGTCGAGGAAATGGACCCCTATTTTAACCGTGCGCTCCAGCTTTTCCCAGTCGATCTCGTTCTTTCCGTCTTTCGTCCTCACCATCCTTGATAAGTTTATGCTGCCGAGGTTGCACGACTCATAGGGCAGCAGGGGCACCTCACCGCACGGATTAGTTGCCTCTATTTTCCCCACCGATGGGGTCGGGTTTCTCCTGTTGATCTCGTCTATGAAGACGAGCCCCGGATCTCCACAGCTCCACGCGCTCCTCACTATGAGCCCCCATATCGCTCGCGCCCTGACTTTTCTAACATGTTTTCCCGTCCTGGGATTGACCAGGGGATATTCTCCGTCGCCCTCCACGGCCCTCATGAAGTCATCGGTCACGGCCACCGACAGGTTGAAGTTCCTCAGATACCCCTCGTTAAGCTTCACCGTTATGAACTCCTCGATATCCGGATGGTCGACCCTGAGTATCCCCATCATAGCGCCCCTCCTCTTCCCTCCAGCCTTTATCGTCTCGGTGACCATGTCAAATACCCTCATGAAGGACACTGGGCCTGAGGCAACCCCCTTGGTGGACCTCACTATGTCTCCCCTTGGCCTTATCCTCGAGAAGTCGAATCCGACGCCTCCCCCGCTCTTCTCTATTATGGCCGCGTTCTTAACAGCAGTGAATATGCTGTCCAGCGAGTCCTCCACCGGAAGCACAAAGCACGCGCTCAGCTGTCCCAGCGGCGCCCCGGCGTTGAAGAGCGTGGGGGAGTTGGGCAGGAACTCAAGCCTGCTCATTACCCCGTAGAACTCCTCGTAGCTCCTCTTCCAGTCCTCGCCATATGCGGAGTCAACCTTGGCCACAGCCCCCGCCACCCTTTCAAACATCTGGGCTGGCGTCTCCACTATCTCCCCATTTTCATCTCTCAGGAGGTATCTCTTCCTGAGCACCTCAAGGGCGTTGACCGTGAGCTTGGGCTCCCTCTCTATTCCAAGTTTCTCCTTGAGCCCCCTTATCTCCTCCTTCTTCCTCCTGTATTCCATGTATTCCTCTGCTACCTTCCTGAGCCCCCTCCTCCTGAGCACCTCTATGACCGCGTCCTGCGCGTCCTCAACCGAGGGGGTCTCCTCGATGAACCTCCTCTTCAGAAGCCGCACAGCCTCGTCGGATAGCTTCCTCGCAAGCCGTCCGTCCTTCTCCTCCACCGCCAGAATAGCGCGATGGATGGCGTCGGTTATCCTCCTCTGATCGAACTTCACTATCCTTCCATCACGCTTCCTTATCCTATCGACAGGCAAGCTCACGCCCACTTATCAATCTGCCTGCAGCCGTTTAACCCTTCTTTTGCAACAAACGTTTCGCGGTTATCCAGGATCTCCTCGCAAAGGGCGGGAGGTCCCCGTGCCTTTGAACCCAGTCCCTCAAAAATGAGATCGTCCTCGGGTCTGAGGGGTAGCCGGAGCCAAAGTCCCCGTGCTTTTCGCGCAGCTCAGATATCCTGGCATCGCGACGGACCTTGGCGACTATGGACGCCGCTGCCACAACGGTGTATTTCCTGTCGGCCCCGTTTTCCACTATGAGCTCAGGGCTCCTCTTCATGTATCTCCTCACCCTCGACTCAAACATGGATGAATCCGGGTCCGCAGCATCGATGTAGGCGATAGCAGGATCAAGCGAGTCGATTATCCTCGCAAAGCCCATGGCCTCCAGTTCGTTCAGGTTGACGTTTTCCTCCCTCCTCCTCTGGTCTATCTCGCCAGGGGGTATCTCCACTATCTCAATTTTTTCAGCAATGCCATGGATCTCCGCGCTCAGGCGCTCTCTCCTCGAGGGCGAAAGGAGCTTTGAGTCCCTGACGCCCATCTCAGAGAGCCTCCTGATTTTGCTGCGCTCAAACATCGCACCGCACAGGACCAGCGGTCCGAACACGGGCCCCCGCCCCGCCTCATCTAGCCCCGCTATCATCGTTTTTTCGCCATCGGACATCGTTCCCTGCAGAGATATCAACCTTCAGGTATAAGATGCCCCCGTTGTTCCTAGGGGGTATATTTTTACAGGTCCACCCATCTTTAATGAGGAGATCCTTTGAGGGCCGAGAAAATCGGCATAATTGCCATGGGCTCGCACAGGGAGAGGCATGGCTCCGCGCTGCCGGAGGACACGGATGCGAAGCTGGCCTCTCATGTCGCCCTAGAGGCCGCAAAGCGCACGGGCGCAAAATTCCTTGGCGTGATATACAGCTCGCACGAGCTTCCGCACATAGACACGGGCATACATTGTCCCCTCGATGATGTTGCGGCAGAGCTGGCTGAGCGCCTCAGTAGGGCAAAAGAGGCGCTGGGCATTAGGGCAGCTGTCATAGTCAACGGCCACGGGGGAAACAACCCCCTAGCCGAAATGATCTCGGAAATAGGGCGCACGGTTGGAATGAAGCTGCGTTTCAACGCCAGGATCATAGAGCTCGAGGGCCCCCATGCCGGGACTGGTGAGGTAAGCATGGGCGCGGCAGCAGGGATAGCACGCAGGGAGGGCTTGAAGGACCACTGCAATTTTTCAAAGCATCCTGAGGTGGGATTTGTGGGGCTTAAGGAGGCAAGGAAGGCATACTCCTGGGCGGAGGAGCACGCAAGGGAGGTCGAGAGGAGGGGGGTGAGGATTGAAATGAGGAGAGGCCTGAGGATGCTTGAGGAAGCCATAGGATCTGTGGTCAGGGACGTTGACGTGCTCGCCGGGGGGTGAGGATATCTTGGCGAAAGCAGTGCTTGGCAGTCTCAGGGTGGGTGATGGGGAATCCGTTGCGGTGATGGGGGTGATAAACCTGAGCAGGGATTCATTTTTCAGGGGCTCTGTGACCGATCCCAGTGAGGTCGTGAATCGGGCCGCGCGCATGGTCTCGGATGGCGCGGGGATGATAGATCTGGGGGCAATGGCGACAGGCCCCAGCTCAAAGCCGGTTGCCCCTGAAGCAGAGAAAAGGGCGCTGATCCCCGCAGTGAGGGCGGTTGTGAGGGCTCTGGATGCTCCGGTCTCCGTGGACACGCAGAGGGCCGAGGTCGCAGCAGAGGCGGTCTCAGCCGGGGCCTCTGTGGTGAACGATGTGACGGGACTGAAGGGCGATCCGGAAATGGTGG
>JAWCKV010000039.1:0-7107 GCA_038851565.1 Hadarchaeales archaeon (SeqCode)
TGTTTTCTGCGAAATACGTCGCCATGTCTCCCCGGTACATCTCACCGTCAACCAGCACATCCAGGCCGATCCTCTCCTGTGTCTCAATCCACTCCCTGGTTGCCCTCTCCTCCAGCTCGCGCAGCTCATCCGCGCTCATCTCCCCAGCCGAGTGTTTCCTCCTAGCCTCGAGCAAGTAGTCGGGTTTTGGAAAGCTGCCCACGGAAGTCGTGGGGAGCAAGGGGAGCTTTATTCCGAGCCCTTCCAGCTTTTTCCTCACGCCAGCCCCTCCTTGATCCTCCCGGCTATCCTCGCCAAGTTCTGAAGCTTTCTGAAGGCCACGTCACGGGGGAGGTACTCGAGGCCGCAGGACGGGCACAGGTAAATCCGCTTTCCCCTGAACCCCTCAAGCACGCTTTCAACTTTCCTGACCACGTCCTCCTCGGCCTCCATGCGGGTGTTCCTCCCGTCGATGATGCCGATGCCCAGATCCTTGTCACAGCCCGTGTCCTCAATGATCCCCACCAGATCCTTGCCGTATGTGAAATCGAAGCTGAGGGCGCCCACCGGAAGATCAAGCATCTTCGAATACATCCTGCTCGGATCTCCGAAATACACGTGGAGGATCAAATCCGCATCCCGGCCGGCCCTTGAGAGCACATCGAGCGAGGACCTGAGCACATCTAGATCCTCCGGGTGCCCGAGTATCGCGGGCTCGTCGATCTGTATGATCTTGGCACCGGCCTCCGCCAGATCTCCCACCTCCTCTGAGGCCACCTGTGAGAGCTCCTCTACGAGCCGGGAGAGGCCAGCTTCCCTGCGGTCTATTGAGAGCCTCGCGAGGGTGTATGGTCCAGTGATGACAGGTTTTACTGTCCTAGGGGATACGCTTGCCGCGAACTCGAACTCCCTTTTGAGGATCGGAGCCCTCCTCCGCATCCTTCCCATTATCACCGGCTGTCTGAAGTAGAAGTTCGTGTCGAAGAACCTCAGCAGCCCGTCTATCTCGCATCCCTCGATGTTCCTCGCTATGTGGGAGATTGGATCGTACCACCTGACCTGTCCGTCAGTAACTATGTCAAGACCTGCGATTACCTGCTCTCGGATGACCTCCTCGGTGACTTGGTCCTGAATCCGCTCGAACTCCTCGTTCGATATCTCCCCCCTCTCCCAGCGCGCGTAGGCATGCCTGTGAAGCTGCCTTCCAGACCCGTCTCCTATCTTGGGATAGCTCCCCACGCTGGCCGTGAGCACCTCCATCATGAGCCCTCCAGATGACTTGCATCCAAAAGTTAAATAAATGTGCGTGGAACCTTAACTCGATGGCATGAAAACGGAAAGGAGGTTCAGGCCCCATCCCAACCTGAAAAAACTGTACTACGCATACATGTGCCTCGTGTTTGCCCCCCTGCTCGTCCTTACATCCGCGCCCCTCTGGCTGAGCGCTGCTTTGAAACAGGAGGCCCTCGTCCTCTGGCCGTATCTCTCGATCCCAGCTGCGCTCACCCTTGTTGCTATGTGCTTCGTGGCCTACTGGATTGAGAGGTACTACAAGTCAATATCCTACGCCCTCACCCGCAACGAGGTCATAGTCGAGCGCGGCGTTTGGTGGAGGATGAAGCATGCCGTGCCTTACGCCAGGGTGATGTCGGTAGATGTGATACAAGGGCCGATCGCGAGGAGGTTTGGAATAGGGACCGTGGACGTGCACACCGCCGGCTACACCGGTCCGGCAGGGGGGAGCAGCGGTCCCGGGGCCAGAAGGGCGGAGGCCTCCATATTTGGGATACAGAACTTCATGGAGGTCAGGGACTTCCTGCTCGGAGTGGTCAGGGACAGGCCGCTCTTTGGAAGCCGTGACGCCACGCGCGAGATCCTTGAGGAGCTGCGCGGAATAAGGAGGGCAGTTGAGGGGAGGAGGTAGGACATGGGCTTTGGGAAGGGATATGGAAAGGTCATACTTTTTGGGGAGCACTTCGTTGTCTACGGCATACCGTCCATCGTCTCAGCCATAGACAAGTACACGACTGCCACGGTTGAGAGGATCGAAGGCACCGGGTGGACCCTTGAGGACCTGAGGCCGGCTACTCCTGGGTACAAGGAGGAAAAGCTCGAACAGCAGAGGGAATCGATAGAGAGGGTGCTGAGGGCAGCTGGCATAACAGCTCCCGTAAAGATAACCCTTGGCGGGGATCTCGTTGCGGCCAGCGGAATAGGAGCCAGCGCGGCTTCATGCGTGGCGCTGGCAAGGGCTCTCTCGGATGAGTTTGGACTGGGGCTGTCGGATGAGAGAATAAACGAGATAGCTTTCGAGGGGGAAAAGGCATATCACGGCAACCCATCTGGCGTGGACAACACCGCTGCGACGTACGGAGGGCTTCTCTGGTTCGTGAAGGGCAAGCCGATTGAGAGGATATCGCTGAGGGCTCCCGTGGAGATAGTGATGGCCAACACGGGGCTGGTGGCAAACACAGAGGCTGCGGTTAGGGGGGTGAGGGAGAGAAGGGAGAGGTATCCCGAGAGGTACGCTAGGATATTCAGGGAGGCGGAGGAGCTTGTTCACGCCGCGCGAAAGGCGCTTCTCGCGCACGACATGGCGGAGGTGGGAAGGCTGATGGACGAGAACCACCGCCTGCTGCAGGAGATAGAGGTCTCCTGCAGGGAGCTTGACGAGCTGGTGAGCATAGCGAGGGAAAGCGGGGCGTACGGCGCCAAGCTCACGGGAGGGGGACTCGGTGGGAACGTGGTTGCCCTTACCCCTGGAATGGAACTTCAGGAGAAGGTGGCAAGGGCTATTGAAAAAGAGGGATATGAAGCGTTGAGGACTAGGATCGGGTGATGCTTTGAACTTCAGAGAATTCGTGAGAACTCTGGACGAAAAAGGCCTCCTCCTCAGGATAAAAAAGCCCGTTGACGTAAAACTTGAGATGTCCGCGTTGATGAGGGCCCTTGATGGAAAACCCATACTTTTTGAAAACGTGAAGAATTTTTCAATTCCGGTCGCTGCAAACCTGTGCTCCACGAGGGGGCTCGTCGCAGTAGGGCTCGGCCTGAAGCCCGAAGAGATGATCCAGGCGCTCGCAAGAGCGATAGACTCTCCAAGGGAGCCATATGTCAAAAAGGCGGAGGGTTATGAGGAGATCCAGCCCGATCTGTCAAGATTTCCAATCCTCCTACACTACCCAATGGACGGCGGACCCTACATATCCTCCGGCGTGGTGATAGCCAGGGATCCGGAGTTCGGCATCAACGCATCATACCACCGGATGATGGTGATCGACAGGGAGAGAATGGTCCTCAGGATACTGGAGAGGGACTTCGACGCATTCATAAAGAGAGGGCTGAGGGAGTTCGCGGTCTGCATCGGAAACCCGGTATCGGTGATGGTTGCCGGGGCGGTCTCGGTGGAGAGGGGAAAGAGCGAGCTCTGGATCGCCAACGCCCTCTATGAGACCCCCCTCATCGAGCTGGGCGGGCACCTTGTTCCCGAGGCCGAGATAGTGATGATTGCGGAGTTCACCGGTGAGGAGCACGATGAGGGACCCTTCCTGGACCTCACAGAGACGCCAGACATAGTAAGGAAACAGAGGGTTGCCAGGGTAAAACGCGTGTTCGTCAAACATGATCCCGTATATCACGCCCTTTTGCCGGGCGGGCTGGAGCACAAGACGCTGATGGGGATGCCGAGGGAGCCGACCATATTTAGAGAGGTGAACAAGGTCTGCGAGTGCAGGGATGTGTACGTGACCCCGGGGGGTTGCTCCTGGTTACACGCCATCGTGAGCATAAGAAAGAGAAAGCCGGACGATGGACTGAAGGCGATAGAAGCGGCTTTTCGGG
Source organism: Hadarchaeales archaeon (SeqCode) (assembly GCA_038851565.1). GTDB lineage: Archaea > Hadarchaeota > Hadarchaeia > Hadarchaeales > Hadarchaeaceae > JAWCKV01. The sequence continues at coordinate 3,820 of JAWCKV010000039.1, forward strand.
GCCACAGGTCCCTTAAGCACGTGTGGGTGGTGGACGAAGATATAGACGTTCACAATCCGCAGGAAGTGGAATGGGCCATGGCCACGCGCTTTCAGGGGGACAGGGGCATGGTGATGAAGAAGGAGCCCGGGTCATCCCTCGATCCATCCTCAGACCTAAAAACGAGGATGACAACCAAGGTGGGATTTGACCTCACGATACCATCGGACCGTGACCCCAAGGACTTCAAAAAGCTGGAGCCGCCCATGAAGGTTAACCCGGAAGAGTACATGGAAAAAAATTAAAAATAATTTCCCCCTTCATTTTTCGAGGGGTGATCATGGGGGAGATCCATGAGATGCCCTCTGCCCTTAGGGAGTGGGAGAGGATAGCCGCCCACTCTCACATAACCGGGCTTGGACTGGAAGGACTGAAGGCAAAGCCCATAGCGGCCGGAATGGTGGGCCAGGTTGAGGCCAGAGAGGCGGCCGGGCTCGTTGTCGAGATGATAAGGAAGGGCAAGTTCGCTGGAAGGGCCATCCTCCTCGTGGGTCCTCCCGGGACCGGAAAGACCGCCCTTGCGACGGGAATAGCAAAGGAGCTCGGCAGGGACGTTCCTTTCATCCCGGTAACGGCCTCCGAAATATACTCTGCCGAGATAAAGAAGACTGAGTTCCTGACGCAGACGCTGAGGAAGGCCATCGGAATAAGGGTCCACGAGATGCGGAAGATATACGAGGGGGAGGTGAAGGAGCTCCACATAAACCAGGAGCCCCATCCGTACAACCCTTACACCAAGATTCCGGTTGGAGGAACCATCAAGCTGGCCACAAAGGACTCATCCCAGACCCTGAAGATGGACCAGTCGTTCGCCATCTCCCTGATTCGCCAAGGGGTTGAGACCGGAGATGTGATACAGATAGACGTTGACTCTGGAAGGGTGGCTAGGGTTGGTAAATCAAAAGAGGCAGCGGAGAAGGAGAAGGTAGATCTAAGTACGGTGCAGGTTGTTGATGTGCCGAGCGGTCCTGTCCTGAAGCACAAGGAGTTCATATACCCAATGACCCTTCATGAGCTCGACGTCGCCCAGTCGAGGTCAGGGGTTAGCATGTTCAGCCTCTTCTTCGGGGGAGAGGAGCGTAAGGAGATCTCAACCGAGGTCAGGATGGAGGTCGACGAGGCCGTGCGGAAGTGGGTGGAGGAGGGGCGCGCGGAAATCCTGCCCGGCGTGGTCTTCATCGACGAATGTTCCATGCTCGACATTGAAACATTCTCCTTTCTCAACAGGAGCATGGAGCAGGAACTCTCGCCAATCCTGATATTCGCGACGAACAGGGGAGTGACATCGGTTCGCGGAACAGACCTGAGGGCCCCCCATGGGATGCCGCTGGACCTCCTCGATCGGCTCCTCATAATAGCCACGAAGCCCTACACCAGGGAGGAGATACTTGAGATCCTGAAGATAAGGTGCAAGGCGGAGAGGATAACCATCGCCCCAGAGGCGCTTGAGTACCTGGCTGACATAGGCAATGAGACCTCGCTCAGGTACGCCGCCCAGCTCCTCGCGCCAGCGGCCGAGGTTGCGGCGGCGGAGAAGTCAAAAAAGGTCACCAGGGAACACGTGGAGAGGGTGAGAGGCCTTTTCATAGACGTGAAGCGCTCCGTCGCATATCTGAGGGAGTTCGAGGAAAAGATGTTGAGGTAAAACTCTTAAGCGCTCAAATGACCAAATTCCTCTGATGCCATGTATCTGACCAAGGAAGAGGAGCGCATGCTCGCCGGGGAATACGGCGAGGTGATTGAGCGGAACTTCAGGCTCCTGGTCAGGCTCGGCGAGATATACGGCGCGGACAGGATGATACCAGTGAACTCCGTGCAGGTCGCAGGGGTTTCCTACAAGTCGATAGGTGATCCGGGGCTTGAGTTTCTTGAGGACATTGCTGGGAAGGGAGCGAGGGTGAGGGTGCCCACGACTCTGAACCCGGCCGGAATGGCACTGGATGAGTGGAGAGAGCTGGGATTTCCTCCGGAGTTTGCGGAGAAGCAGCTGAGGATAATGGAGGCCTTCAGGAGGATGGGGATAATGATGACCATCACGTGCACGCCCTACCTCGTCGGGAACCTCCCGCGCTTCGGAGAGCACATAGCATGGTCTGAGTCGTCCGCGGTTTCCTTTGCCAACTCGGTCATCGGAGCTAGGACAAACAGGGAGGGCGGACCTTCAGCCCTTGCAGCCGCGCTGTGCGGGGTAACCCCAAACTACGGGCTCCATCTGGATGAGAACAGGAGGCCAACGATGGTGATAAGGGTGAACGCGGATTTGAAGAGCTGCGCAGATTTCGGAGCTCTCGGATACTATGTGGGAAAGATCGCAAAAAGCGGGGTCCCGTACTTCAGGGGCATCAAGGACGCCGGGGTGGACCAGCTGAAGGCGCTCGGGGCAGCAATGGCGGCTTCGGGGGCGGTTGCGCTTTACCACGTTGAGGGAATAACACCAGAAGCAGGACACATGAGCACGGAAGGGCTTGAATCCGTAGAAGTTGGGGAAAAAGAGCTGGATGAAACCCGCTCAAAGCTGAACACTGGCAATGACCCGGACATCCTGATATTCGGATGCCCACACGCATCCCTCAACGAGGTCTCAAACCTTGCCAGCATGCTCGAGGGAAAAAAGCTGAAAAAGCCGGTTTGGGTATGCACCTCAAGATCTGTCAAGGAAGCAGCGGGGAGGATGGGATTCGCGCGGAAAATTGAAGAGGCAGGGGGGAGGATAGTGGCGGACACATGCACCGTCGTCTCACCGATAGAGGAGATGGGGTTCAGAACCGTAGGGGTGGACTCCGGAAAGGCGGCGAACTATCTGCCCGGATTCTGCAAGCAAAGGGTGGTATTCGGAAGCGTTGAGGAGCTCCTGAAAAAGGTGGTTGAATGACCGAACTGATGAGGGGAAGATGCATAAGCCCGGGAAAAGCGAGGGGGGAGGCGCTTGTTTCCAGATCTCCCCTAGGGTTTTATGGAGGCATTGACCCGAAAACAGGGATTGTAATCGAGAAGGGACACGAGCTTGAGGGAAAGTGCGTCAAAGATAAAGTTCTGGTGTTCCCGCAGGGCAAGGGCTCGACGGTTGGTTCATATGTGATCTACGGGCTTAAGAAAAACGGGACCGCGCCTGCAGCCATAGTCAATCAGGAAACGGAAACTATCGTTGCGACCGGAGCGATCCTTGCCGGGATACCGTGCGTTGACAGAATAGACATCAGCAAGTTTAAAACGGGAGATGTTTTGAACGTCGACGCTGAAAACGGAGTG
>JAWCKV010000040.1:0-6550 GCA_038851565.1 Hadarchaeales archaeon (SeqCode)
GATGATAAGGCGAGGAGAGCTTTCCGCGGTGGAGAATGTTCAGAAGGCGCTAGAGCGGATAAAGTCCCGGGATGGCAGGATAAGGGCGTTCATAGAGCTCAATCCGGACGCCTTGGCACAGGCCGAGGAGATCGATGACAGGATAAAAAGGGGGGAAAGGGTTGGAAGGCTGGCCGGTTTGGTCATCGGGATAAAGTCAAACATAAACGTGATGGGACTTAGGGCGACCTGCGCCTCGCGCACCCTGGAGGACTACGTCTCCACATATGATGCGGAGGTGATCCGAAGGATAAAGGCCGAGGACGGCATCATCATCGGCATGACAAACATGGACGAATTCGCGTGCGGATCCAGCGGGGAGACGAGCGCCTTCGGCCCTACGGACAATCCAGCGGCACCGGGATACATCCCCGGAGGATCGAGCAGCGGCTCTGCGGCCGCGGTTGCTGCGGGTTTCTGCGACATTGCGCTTGGGTCCGATACCGGCGGCTCGATAAGGAATCCCGCCAGCCACTGCGGGGTGGTTGGCCTGAAGCCGACGTATGGACTCGTGCCAAGGCAGGGGCTGATAGACCTAGGGATGAGCCTCGACCAGATCGGACCTCTCTCGCCCGATGTTGTAGGCGCAACCCTGATGCTGGAGGTGATAGCCGGAAGGTCCGAAAAAGAGTGTGCCATGCTGGATGTCCGCAGCCCCAGGTATCTGGATGGACTTAACGGCATCAGGGGGATGAGAGTTGGAATCAGCCCGAAATTTGCGGAGCTCACCGACTCCAGAATAATGGATGTGATCGATCGTGCGGCGGAGAAGCTTCGCGACATGGGCGCTGAGGTTGTGGAGGTAGATCTCCCCAATCTGGAGCGTGCCCTTTCAGCGTACTATCTAATAGTCTCTGTGGAGTTCTTCTCTGCCACACGCAAGTTCGACGGCAGGAAGTACGGCAAAAGGATAGAGGATGTCTGCGGTGAGGAGGTCCTTCGCAGGATCATAAGGGGAAGCTACATAAGCAGGAAGGAGTACCGCGGCAAGTTCTACCAGAGGGCGCTTCAGGTCAGGACCCTCATCAGGCAGGAGCTGCTCGCCGCCCTGGAGAGGGTGGATGTTCTGGTAGGCCCTACTGTTCCAAAGCTTCCCCACAGGATAGGGGATGCCATATCGGTTTCCGACATGTACGCGTACGACTACCTGACCGTTCCGGCGAACCTGGCGGGGATATGCGCCGGGGTCGTCAGGGCAGGAGACGTCAACGGGATACCGGTGGGAGTTCAGGTACAGGGGAAGATGCTCGGGGAGATTGACGTGCTCAGGGTCATGAAGGCGCTGGAGGAAGCCGGATGAAGGTGAAGATAGGGTTTGAGGTACACCTGCAGCTTACGACTGAGAGGAAGATGTACTGCGATTGCCCCACGAATTACCAGGAAGTTCCCCCAAACTCCAACGTGTGCCCGATATGCACCGGAATGCCTGGCGCGAAGCCCCTGCCGCCCAACGAGAGGGCGCTTGACTCCGCAATAGAGATCGCCCTGATGCTTGGATGCAGGATCCACGCGGAGGAGGTGATCTACATCCAGCGGAAGCACTACGACTATCCTGACCTCCCCTCGGGGTATCAGCGGACCAGCCTTCCCATAGCCTCCGGGGGAGAGCTTGAGGGAGTCAGGATAAGGGAGCTCCATCTGGAGGAGGATCCGGGACAGTACGATCCGGTCTCTGGAGCGGTGGACTACAACAGATCTGGGATACCGCTTGTGGAGATAGTGACTGAGCCGGACATGGATTCCCCGGAGCACGCCAGGCGGTTTCTGCGCTCCCTGATCAGGGTTCTGGAGTACACTGGGAAGGTAAGGCCGGAGGCAGGAGGCGCGATGAGGGCAGATGTGAACATATCGATGGAGGGAGGAGGGAGGGTGGAGATAAAGAACATAAATTCCGTTAGGGGGGCATACAGGGCGCTGAAGTACGAGATCATCAGACAGGCGAGGATGGTGAGGAGGGGAGAGAGAGTAGCGAGGGAAACCAGGGCCTATCTTGAGAGCCAGATGGTCACGGTGCCGATGAGGGCGAAGGAGATGGAGGAGGATTACAGGTACATTCCCGACCCAGACATATTCCCGATGCTGATCGATAGCTCCAGGGTGGAGAGGATAAGGCGTTCCATGCCGGAGCCACCTAAGGCGAGGGAGGAGAGGCTATCTCGCGAGTACGGCATCACGCCTGATGTCGCACAGGTCATTGCGAGCGAGAAGGGGCTGGCGGACCTCTACGAGGATGTGGCGAGGAGGACCGATCCAAGGCTTGCGGCGCTGTGGTTCAGGACAAAGCTGAAGAAGGTCCTCAACTACATGGGCCTCCGCGCGGCGGAGGTGGGGTTCACGCCGGAACAGCTCGCCGATCTCCTTGAGATGGTCAGGTCCGAGAGAATCACCCCCGAGCAGGGAGAGCTCGTGCTGAGGGAGCTCGTGAGGTCCCCCGATAGCCCGGAGGCAATAGTAGCGAGGCTGGGGATCACCTCCGTGAGCGAGGATAAGCTTAGGTCAACCATCGACAAGGTCATCGCTGAGAACGCCGCAGCTGTCCGCGACTATCTCTCCGGAAAGGAGGAGGCATTGAACTTTCTCGCGGGAAAGGTGCTGTCGGCTCTGGCTGGAAGGGCGGATCCGAGGGCCGTCGTGAGGATACTGAAGGAGAAGATCGGGCGCTAGCCGTACATCTTTTCTGCCTTGAGCGAAAAATCTGGGACCTCGGTGATCTTCGTCGACGGCATCACCTTCGCTATGGCCTTTTCGAAGTCAGACTGGGTCACAAACTCCCTTTCGTCCCTTATCGCGAACATGCCGGCCTCCGTACATATCGCCTTTATATCGGCCCCCGTTGCCCTTTCAGTCCTCTTTGCCAGCGCCTCGAGGTCCACCTCCCTTGAGAGGTTCATGTTTTTAGTATGAATCCTGAATATGGAGAGGCGGGCCCTCTCGTCAGGGACCGGGAAGTATATCAGCCTGTCGAACCTTCCAGGCCTCAGGAGGGCCGGATCTAATATATCCGGCCTATTGGTCGCGGCCAGTATCCTAACATCTCCCCTTGGATCGAATCCGTCGATCTCGGCGAGCAGCTGCATGAGCGTCCTGTGCACCTCGCGGTCTCCACTCGTCGACGTGTCCATCCTCCTTGCACCGATTGCGTCCAGCTCGTCCAGGAAGACTATTGAAGGAGCCCTCTCCCTTGCCAGCTCAAACATCTCCCGCACAAGCCTTGCCCCCTCACCTATGTACTTTTGCACGAGCTCGGACCCTATTGCCCTTATGAAGGTTGCCTTGGTCTCATGCGCCACCGCCCTGGCGAGCAGGGTCTTTCCAGTGCCGGATGCGCCGTAGAGCAGAACCCCCTTCGGCGGGTCTATCCCAACCTTTCGGAAAAGATCCGGCTTCAGGAGCGGGAGCTCGACCGTCTCGCGTATCTCCCTTATCTGCTCCTCGAGTCCCCCCACGTCCGAATAGCTGACGTTGGGGGCCTCCTCGACCTCCATGCCCAACACAAAAGGATCCTTTTTTGACGGCAGGACCTCCATTATGCTCAGGGTTCTCTGGTTCAGCGCGACCCTGACTCCGGGCTTGAGATCATCCCGGTTTATGAACTGCGAAACCGTTACGACGAAGTGAGGTCCAGCGCTGCTTCTGACTATCGCCCTCCCGTCGGCGAGCATTTCAACTAGCGTGCCCGTGACCAGCGGGGGGGATTTCATCCTCTCGAATTCGGCCCTGAGTCCCGCCAGCTCGCGGTCGAGCCTGAGATAGCGGCCCTCCATGGCCCGCTTCTCGTGCTCGAGGTCCCTTATCCTCCTCTCCAGGCTCTGTATGTAGTCGGCCACGTAGTTGTGGTCCTCCGCCTCACCGGAGGTTGAGTTGGACAATTCCTCACCCATATCATTCACGCGTTTTGGCTAATAAGTGTTCACCGCCTTTTACGGACAAGGACGCAGGCAGCTGCGAGCAGCACGGCAGCCCCTGCGCCGATTGCCGCCCAGAGCCAGGGGAATCCCTCTTCCCTCACGTTTCCGAGCGCCCTTATCACCTCATAGGAGCTCCGCAGGGAGAGCTTTGCATGTTCTATCGTCGATGCGGGGCTTCCGGAGCCCCTCGCAGCGGCGAGCTCGCTTTGGGCGTTCATGTACGTTTCCTTCATGTTTTCCCATCCGTACCTCTCCATCAGCTCCCCCGCGACTTTCAACGCGGCCTCCGCGCCGCGCATGAGGGAGATCGCCGCCTCCTCCATGTCGATCACCTCAACCGTCACGTTCTCTGCGGCGGACGGCGCCTCTCCCCTGTAGCTCATCGTCATCACGGTTTCGCTGGATTCAATTCCTCTTACGCATCTGGCAATGTGCACCGGGTCGATCTTGGCAAAGTAGTTGCCGGCACTGTTGGCCCATGTGGGGTCCGCGGGAAGCCACCCGATCCGGGAGAGGTATATCATCGCCCACGCGTGTCCCCTCAGGTTCTCATCGGAATAGCTCCACCCGTACGCGGCCTTAGCCGGAATGCCGGCCGCCCTCGCCAGGGCAATAAGGAGATCTGTGAACTCGCTGCAGTCCCCCTTCAGGTTCGTGAGAGCCCAGAGCGCCCCCCTCCTGGTTTCCTGCACCTCGTATTTCAGGGCAGATGCCACAAACTCCGCTATTCTGCTCGCAATTGACCATGAGTTCCGCTCGCTGCCGGAGAGCTCCTGCGCCTTCGAGATGATGAGGGGATCTGAGGCCTCCCACTTCAGGTCCGGCTTCAGGTACTCATCCATGGATGGGTCCACCTCATCCACCGTGCCGCAGTTCTCCTCGGTTACCTTAGAGTCATACAGGTCCACCTCATATATCATCTCAATGAGAAGGGCGGTAGAGGCTCCGGGGGATAGTTCACCGAGCTCAAATGTTCCGTGAAGGTTGTTTTCCGCATCGAAGTACATCCTCGCCGGAGAAACGCTGGAGCCCGCGAGCGCCGAGAACTGCCATTCAATCTCCGGGAAGAGGACGAGGTCGAGCCCTGCTCCAGATATTTCCTGGGATCCCGGATTGCTCAGCTCGGTCCTTGCGGTTATCCTGTAGAATACCTTTGGAACGTAGAAGCTCACCATCAGCCCATCGAATTCTCCCGGAGCCTCCACCCTAGTCTCATATCTTGCCCTTGGTGGCTCCGCGGATATCAGCTCCGCCTGAGGAAGCGATGAGAAGAAGGCGGTGCCCTCAGGGCCGGTTATCTCGACCACGAGGTTCTCATACGGGTAGCTCCTCTCCCCCAGCGACACACCCCCGAGCCTGGCCACATAGCTGGGCCCGCTTCCGGAAACTAGGCCGCGGGCAGCTCCCGTTATGGTGTACGTGAATTCCCTCCTTCCGCCCACCGTGAACCTTATCTCCACCTCCGTGTAGTTCTCGGACCTTGTCACCTCGTAGCTGAGGCCCTCCCCTCCTCTGACTGCGATGTCCCCTGTTTCGGCGGTTGGAATGTAGTGGGTCACTGTGTATATCATCGTGTGCGGAAAGGTATTGAACAGCGTGTAGTCCTGCTTCAGGAAAACGCTTCTGTCGGCCTTTATCAGGTATGAGAACCTCACGCTCCTGTAAGAGGGCGTGGGCTCTTCCGCTGCACAGGTGCCCCCAAATGATCCGAAGATGACGATGAGAACCACCAGAAAGCCCCATCTCAACTGGCTCACCTTTTTGATTTCTCCCGGATAGATTATATCGGGTTCGCATGAGGGCAGTTCTCGTCGAGCGGAGGGCGAGAGGCGAGAGGTCTGGGATGGAGGAGCTGGCCGCGCTGGCAAGGACCATGGGATATGAGATCGTGGGAATGCTTCAGCAGGTGAGGGAGCCCGACCCTGCGTACCACATCGGAAAGGGCAAGGCGGAGGAGCTTGCGGATCTTGTGAGGAGGACTGGAGCGGATCGTGTGATCTTCGGGAACCAGCTCACGCCCTCCCAGGCCTACAAGCTCTCGAGGCTGGTTGGAAGGGAGGTCGTCGACAGGTTCCAGCTCATCCTGGAGATATTTGCCATGCGCGCGTCCTCCCCAGAGGCTAAGCTTCAGGTCGAATACGCCAGGCTCTCGTACGAGCTTCCCAGGATAAGGGAGCAGGTTCGCGAGGTCCTTTCGGCTGAGCAGCCGGGGCTGATGGGAGGAGGGGAGTACGAGGTCAACGTGTACTTCGACATGGTTAAGAGGAAGCTGGCGTCGCTCAGAAGGAAGCTGGAGGCCATTGCCAAGGACCGCGAGCAGAGACGCAAGCTCAGGCGGAGGAGGGGGTTCAAGCAGGTCGCGGTAGCCGGGTACACGAACTCCGGGAAGTCCACCCTTCTCAATGCCCTTACCTCCGGAGGGGCGGAGGTCGACGACATGTACTTCACCACCCTCATGCCGAGGACCAGGGCCATCAGGGCATCCAAGAAGATTCTTCTGACAGACACGGTTGGTTTTATAGACGGGCTGCCTCCCTGGCTGGTCGAGGCATTCAAGGCGACGCTAGAGGAGGTGTACGCATCAGATCTCGTGCTCGTTCTTC
>JAWCKV010000041.1:0-6314 GCA_038851565.1 Hadarchaeales archaeon (SeqCode)
CTTCATATCATGGATACTGAACCCGTTTGTGTCCGCCTGCCTTGCATTTTTTGCGAGCAGGAGCATAGCCGTTGTGATCCGCCGGATGGGAGATCTGACGGAGATAACTAGACTGATGTTTGTTGGGTTGATCGTCACAAGCGCCTTCACAGCATACACCTTCGGTGCCAATGACCTAGGTGCCTCCACCGGGGTGTTTTATGCGTTTTTCGAGGACAGGGGCATCGCCGCCGCCTCATTCCTCGCCGCCATCCTCGCCTGGGTTGGGACGGTTGCCGGTGCCATCACGCTGGGGAGGAAGGTAAGCAGGACTGTGGAGTCTGGCATAACGAGGCTGGATCCATTCACCGCGTTCTCCGCTCAGCTGGGAACGGCCATCGGTGTTTGGGCATTTGTTCAGTTCCACATCCCCGTGTCCACGACCCAGGCATTCGTCGGTGGATTGATGGGGGCGGGCATGGCAAAGGGAGTGGCGGCCGTGAACTCGAAAAAGCTGGGCAGGATAGCCATGACATGGATAATCGCTCCAGTGCTAGCCCTCCTGATCTCCCTTGCCCTCAGCCTGGCGGTGCTCTCTTGAGGGGCTCATGCCCTAAGCGTGTAGACGAGGATTGATATGATATCGCTTACGTCCTCTGCCCGATCCGTTATGTTCTCATACTTTCTGATGATCTTATCAAGCTGGATGATGCTGATGGGGTCAAATGAGTCCTCAAGTGCGTAAGTCTCCCTCAGCAATTCCTGCTCGATTAAGTCAACCTCGTGCTCCAGCCGGTCCACCTCCTTGGCCTTCTCCCCCGCGGACATGAGGTCGGTTCCCAGCGCTTTCACGGCCTCACAGAGTACCTTCAGCGTTTTCTCGGTGCTGTCCACCATCTTTGATATCCTGCCCCAGAGCTCGCGTACTCTCCCGTTCTTCCCCTCCGCGGCGGATATGGACTCCATGAGCCTCTTCCTCTGCAACAGCTCGCGCATCGTTGCCTCAGCCACGTCCGCGACCGTGTCCAGGGACTCCGCGAGCCTGGCGAGGTCTCCCCGTATGGCCGGCAGGAAGGCCCCGCCGTGAAGCACTTCCATGAACCCCCTCCTGCCAGCGTCCGCCTCGGTCTCCAGCCTTGAGATCTCCTTTCCGGCATCCTCAGCCTTTTTCAGGTTTCTCTCGTTGAAGAACGCCCTCATCATCTCCCCGGTTTTCCTCACGACCTCCATGACCTTCTCAGAATTCCTGACGAGCATCTCCAGCGCCTGTTTCTCCCTTCTGCCGGTTATCGGAGAAAACGAAACCGCGATGGCCCTCATCTGATCACTAACAGTTTGGCGGGATAATAAAAATACTCACCGCTTCGCACGTCTCACCAGGCCCGAACCGCACTCTGGGCAGGATCTGGCATCAACAGGATACCTCCTTCCGCATCCGGTGCAGACGAACTCCCACCTTAGAACTTCCTTGATTCCGGGCATTGCGATCCTCCTGTACGGTATGCCGAACATGGTGGCCAGGTTCTGGATGGCATAGTCATCCGTCACCAGCTCTGCCCCCCTGTCCTTCAGATCCATTGCTAGGGCTATGAGCTTCAGGTCAGTGGGGGAAACGATGTCCCCGGTTTCCTTTATCTTCTCCATCACGGCGCGGACGGATTCCCTGGATGGCTCCATCACCCTGAGGTTCCCGGCTATTATCGCGGTCTCAAGCTCGAGCCTTGAGCACAGGTCTCTAGCCTCCTCCATCACCTCGCTGACGGTCACCTGGTCTACCTTTGCAAGCCCCGGGATGAACCCCGCTATGACCGCAGATGTGTCCAGGACCAGTATCAATGCAACTTCTCCCTGACCTTTTGATAGAACTCACTCCACCTGAAGAAGAGAGCCGGGGAATCCGAACGCCTTAACCTGACCTCTTCGGATGCATGCAGGTAGCAGATGCGCCTTCCGTCAACCAGCACTGCGGCCTTTCGGCCATGGTTCTTTAGTGCGATTGAAATGGCACCGGATATCGGCACCACAAAGGGAGATATCCTGGGCGCAGAGGGGCATATCGGCACGAGCAGGAAGGCTTCCACCCTTGGATCCATGATAGGTCCGCCCGCCGCATGGGCGTATGCCGTGCTTCCGGTCGGCGTTGAGAGAAGAACTCCGTCACCCTTCACCTCAAAGGCCAGCGTCCTGTCGACCTCGGCCCTGAGCGTGATGGTCTTTCCGGGGTCTGCAGACACAACCGCCACGTCGTTCAGCGCCTCCGGTATCCTTTTGCCGCCGGCAGTTCCGGATATCCTCTCCCTTTTGCCAACCTCAAGCTTTCCGGATTTCAGCATGCGGACAGCACGGCAGGCCTGTCTTGGAGAAACCTCAGCGAGGAAGCCCCTCTCTCCGAGGTTTATTCCGAGGAAAGGCACATTTGGGGCCAGCGAGTGGGCAAAAAGGACCGTGCCGTCCCCCCCTATTGTTATAATGGCATCCGCGCTCCTCAGCTCTCCCACGGTTCCGGCTCTCGCTCCCAACCTTCTGGCTATTCTCCTCTCCAGAATGATGTCGTCCCTCGGAAAGAGCCCCATTATCCTTCTTGCAAGCTCCATCGCCCCGGGCAGCTCAACCTTTACTATGAGGCCGACCCTCAGATGACCACCACTCAAAGTACTGTGTCCTGCTATATTATTTTCGTCCTGCCGATGTGGCTGTGAAACCCACCGATTTAATTTATCTGGTTAACTCAGTATGGGGATCGCGTGGAATGGCTGGTGTTCTTGATATCGCTTGTCCCGTTCTTGGAGCTCAGGGCAGCGTTTCCGGCCGCGGTCTTGCTCGGGCATTCCCCGGAGGTCTCGTTTTTGCTTTCCACGGCAGCGAACATGCTGGCGATTCCGCTGGCATTCGTGCTGCTCGACTTCATCGTGCCGTGGGCGCGCGAAAGATCGAACAAAATAAACAGGTTTTTCGGCTGGGCCAAGCGGAGGACGGAAGGACACGGAAACCTTACGCTGGGGATGCTCCTGATCTTCGTGGCCATACCGGTTCCTGGGTCCGGCGCATACTCCGGGTCCCTGATAGCGTATTTAACGGGCATGAAAAGGGCCAGGGCATGGTGTGCGATCTCAGCAGGAGTTTTCCTTGCCGGACTGATCCTTTACCTGCTGGTCAGACTTGGGATACAAGTCATCAGCGCGGCATGGACCGCGCCCACAGGGATCTTATAGAACTTGACAGCTCAGGGCGCGGATCATTTTATGATGAGCGTGAAGAATATCAGGCATATCAACGATAGGATGAGGCTGTGCTTCAGTCCCTCGTAAATGCTGCCCCCGCTCATCTTTCCTGCCACAAAGCCGGAGAAAAGTCCCTGCATGGTGCAAGCGCTGAACCAGGTCTCCCGCATCATCTGAGCCTTGATGATCGAATAGCCCAGGCCCGCTCCCCTTGTGGAGGGTGCCATTTTTGCCATATCTCCCGTGAGGTAGCTGGATATGGCGTATGCAACAAAAAGGAAGACCATGAATGCCACGTAGATTATTATAAGGTAGGTGACCATCGTGCCAGACCTTTCCTTTTCCTGGGTTTGCACGGTCTGAATGTCATCCCCGGCGATATCGACAACCCTGCTGATGTCTCCTCCGGCATCCACGGCCTTTTTTATGAGGGCTGTTATTCTGCTGATCAGTCCGCTCCGGGTCATGTTGGCGAACTTTTCCAGCGCCTCCTTCGCGGTGCCGCCCATCTTCATGTGTTTCACCATCTCCCTTACAGGTGCCGTGAGGTTTCCAAGTGGCGCATGCAGCAGCGCCTCTATGGCCCTGGGTAGCTGAAGGCCAGCCTTCAGCGCACCTGAAAGTGTCCTCAGGAAGTCCGGAATGCGTTTTTCGCATCTCTTCACGGTCCTTATCTGGGTCTCGTAGATGAGCGCCACCGGTGCCACCGCAGTTGCGTATGCGGCAATCAGCCCGACGAGCCAGTGCTGTGCAAGAAGCAGGACCGTGAGCGTTCCGACCAGAATGCCAATCGGGGCAGTGATGACAAATGCCCGGTTCGGTGAGCCCTTGAACCATTCCATGACCCCACGGCGGAACGCCGAACGCTTCTCAAACTTGATCTTCCTTATCCCCATTCCCTTGATCACGATGTCGAGGGCGAATACTCCGCCCAGGTTTCCAATGGGGATATAAATGTAGATGATGGCGTAGATTGCTAAGTCATAGGATGCACCGGCTATTCCGAAGATAAGGAAGATCATCACAAGCATAAGCGGCATTAGAACGAAAACCACCATGTAGAATTCAGCGAAGAACGATAGGGTCTCCAACGATCTTTTCTGAGCCTGTTCCGCCTCCTTCCTGTATTCATGGCTTTTTAGCCTGAGGTACTCCGGAACATCTCCGCCTGTTTTCAAAACGGTGACCAGCGTGTCAAGAAAGTTCATGAAGCTGGCGGAGGGGGTAGTTCTCGCAACGCTTGATATCGCGCTTGAGACGTCAACTCCAAAATGTTCGACCTCCCTCACAATCCTCGCGGCCTCTTTTGATATCTCACCGTATTCGTCAACCTGTTCCGCAAGGGATCTGAATGATTCAACAACACCTGCCCCGCCGCTTGATGCCGCATATAGGAAGGTCACGGCGTGGGGGAGGTTGATGTTTATGCTGTTGGCGCGGCTGCCGGCGGCGAATGAGGGGTAGCCCATCTGAAGTTGATATATCCCAAAGCCCATCAAAACTCCGAGCATGATGGTTCCGGGAAATCCGACGATAGCATCGAAGCGGAGCAGCATGAAAAATAACAAGAAACCCAGGAGCAACCCGAATGCCCCGGCAACTGTTGACATGAGAATTGCGTTAGCCACGTAGGCTTTTGGAGAGGTTGGCATTCCGGCGCGTAAAAGCGAGCTCTGAAGTTCAGCTATCTTTTCGTCCTTGATCCATCTCCTGAAAAATTTAAAAAGGAAATCGCTTTCCAAGCTTTCACCCGAAATCAGCTCTTTTTGGTCAATTTTTTCATGGCTTCCTCGGGCGAGATGTGGTATATGCGCATGAACTCCGATACCCTGTCGTGGTCCACCACGTTGTTTTCGAGCAGGAGCTCCAGAAGGCGTTTTCTGTTTTCCAGCTCTCTTCTCAGGCGTTCTTGGCTCCATCCCCTTTTCTCCGCGATCTCCCTCAGAACCACCGATGCGGCGACCTGCTCGAATGTATCCTTTGAAGGCACCCACCTGAACACCTCCTGAACCCGAAGGCTGTTCGTTGCCGGGTCAATTCCAGCAATTTCCACTATGCTTTGCGCCCTCCTTACCCTCTGCTGCCCAAGGTAGGTTATAGACTGAAAACAGGCTATGTCGAGGGCTGCGATCATGTTGTGCGGGATGTTCAGGGGAGCCCCCTCCAGGCGGTTTATCGCCTCCTCGATGCTGCTCGAGTGAAGGGTGGAGTAGCAGGTGTGGCCGGTGGACATCGCCTGGAAAAGCGTGAGACCCTCCTTCCCCCTCACCTCCCCCACTATAAGACATTCCGGCCTCTGTCTCATGGCCTGGAGAAGCAGGTCGTACAGGGTTATTCCGCCTCCCCCCTCCCCTATAGTGGCCCTGGTGACGCTGGGAATCCAGTTTTGCTGGTAAAGGGTAAGCTCCCTTGTTTCCTCCAGTGAGATTATCTTTGCGTCCGGAGGTATGAACAGGCTGAGGGCGTTCAGCGTGGAGGTCTTCCCCGAGGCAGTTTCTCCAACTATGATCACGTTTTTCTTGTTTTCAACCGCAAGCCAGAGGTAAGCCAGCATTTCCGATGAGTACGTCCTGTTCCTGAGAAGATGTACTGGAGTGAACGGTTCCTTTGCGAACTTCCTGATCGTGAATGTGCTCCCCCTTGTGGTTATCTCCGTGCCAAGCGTCGCCTGAAGCCTCGAGCCGTCGGGCAGCGTGGCGTCCACCGTGGGCCTTCCAAACGAGATCATCTTCCCGCATCTCTCAACCAGGCTTATCACAAGGTTGTTCAACCTGTCCTCGTCGGTGAAAACTATGTTGGTTGGGATATTGTAATACTTCCTGTGATAGAGGAAAACCGGAACATTGAGCCCGTTGCAGGAGATGTCCTCTATCCCCGGATCCTTCATCAGGGCATCTATTTCCTTGAAACCGAAGCATTCCCGTCTCGCATGGTAGAAAAGGGCATAAGCGTCCCTCACGCTGACCTTCTTGCCCTCTGATCTCAAGAATTCGGAGATATGGTAAGAGAGCGCCTTCTCCCTGTCCTGTATAGCTTCCTCCAGTGAAAACTTGAACTTTAGATAGTTTATCAAGTTTTTAAATATCTCCTGTCCTGCTTCGTTCAGGAGGGGCT
>JAWCKV010000042.1:0-6128 GCA_038851565.1 Hadarchaeales archaeon (SeqCode)
GCGCACTTGTAGAACCTCGTGGATGGCTCATCCGCCGCCCTGGTCTGGCGCATCCACCAGTAGGCAGTGTCATGCCCGCAACTTGGGCATCTCGCCCTGGTCGTCGGAAGGGGAGGTTTTTCCACCTCATCTATTATGAGAACATCGTCCTCTGTTCTCTCCCTTTTTACAACCCTGTAACTCTCCAGGTCCTTCTTCTCCTCAGAGTGCCCACACGAGCTGCACACGAGGACCGACCGCTCTCCCTCCTTCTTGGGGAGCATGAGGCTTCCGCACTTGGGACAGAACTGCATGTGCTCACCTAATCCCTGCATCCTTTAAAATTTTACCGTGGTCGAAGGCCATGTCCCTTGGAGCGGTGCGAAACACCCTGGCATCGGCGGCGTCGCTGGATGCAGCCAGCTCCCCTCCGATGCTTTCTGCGAGGAAGCAGACGCTGACCACGTGCCCCCTTGGGTCCCTACCGGGATCGGAGTAGACTCCCAGGAGCCCCTTCAGCCTCACGGATAGTCCTGTTTCCTCCCTTGCCTCTCTCCTCGCGGCCTCCTCGACGGTTTCTCCGTATTTAACGAATCCGCCCGGCAGGGACCATTTCCCCCTGTAGGGCTGGTTTTTTCTTTTCACGAGGACAAACCCGCCCCCGTGAAGGATCAGCACGTCAACAGCGAGCCTAGGTCCCCTCATCATCACTTCCCCTGGACGAGGAGGAATATGTGGCCGATCTTGGGTATGGCGAAGATGGCCCTGCCTATTATCTGCGACGGACTGATCGATGATTCGCCGGGGAGCGAAGAGAAGTTAGCATCTCCCTTCGTCCTGAACCTTAGCTCCCCGTTCTCCTCCCATATTTCCAGAACCCTGTGCACCAGCGGAATCACCCCCTCCCCCATGTCGATTATTATAACGTCTCCAACGGATATCTCCGATGCGGATCTGATTCCCTGCACTATCAGAAGGTCTCCCCGCTCGAATCCTCCCTGAAGTGGAAACTTCGACGTGTCGAACCCCCTGGAGGCGTAGGCCTCGCGCCAGCCCTCGTCGGCGTGCATCATGCTGTTGGATGTCACGGCCATCCAGAAGGAGGTCGTGCCCATGACCAGCGTCATCGTTCCGGTGATCGCGAAGTAGATGATGCCCACCATTATGAAAAATTCCAGCGTTTCCCTCACTGCAGGTTTCGAGAGAAATCTGACCAGCTTTCCCGGCCGGGCCCTCTTCCTTAGTCTCCTTCGCGTCCCTGCCTTTCTATTAGACCCTGCCGTAGCTTTCCCCCCTCACCATGGCGGTAGCTATGAGATGCGCAATCCTCAGCGGCTCGGGCGCAACGCTTCTCGTCGAGCTTAGCCTCACCACCTTCTCCGCATCCTCCCTTTCAATGCCAACTATCTGCATGTAGATCCACTTTCCCTTTACCTCCACCGGGTGAAGCCTCCCCAGCCCCCTCATCACCTTCCATCTGCTCCTCCACCCGCTAATGTGCGATATGGCCTTCCTTATATCCCTCATGTTGGGACGCTCGCGCGAGATGACGATCACCGGCAGCCCGGTCCTTCTGTACAGCTCTCTAGCATCGAGCACGTTGAAACCGGCAAACGTGATGCCGTCCGTCATCACAACCCTGAGCTGTCCCCTGTGCCTGCTTCCCGCGATCATCTCGCAGAGTCGCTCAGTCGCGTCCGTTCCGTCCTTCTCAACGTAGGTTCTCATAACTCCGTCAATCCACCTGCCTCCCCTCGTCACAACGCCGACGAGCGGCACTGGTCCTCTGTGTGCTGGCCCAAATGGTCCGTCGTCAACCCCGAGTATCCGGATCTCGGGCTTCACCTGCCAGAACTTCACGTTTTTCAAGCAACACCAAGAGGGATATCACTCGCTTTTCTTAATTGCCTTTTGAAAGAGCTCCCTGAACTCTCCCACCTCTCTGGCTATCCTCTTGGAGGTGCTCGCGATCGTGGACTTCGGGCTTCTCCCCCTCGTCTGTATGTGCAGTTCGGGAGGTTCGGTGAGCGGGTGCTCTATCCTGTACGCCACGGCCTTCACTCCGTCCTCCTTTGATAGCTCGTCCCTGAGGAGGTTGCACAGGGTGTGGTCGCCGCCTGTTATCCTTATCCTGAGCTTTTCCCCTTCCTTCTCTACCGCTTCAACTTCCAAGGCGCTGCCCCCTAGAGCGACCCTCCGCGATAGTCCCCCGCGGTCTTTCTAATTTCAACCCTCCCGCAGTTTGGGCACTTCAATTTCCTTCCGTCGAACTCCAGCACGCCCCTGCACCTCGAGCACCTGGAGAATATCACCCCGAGGTCCTCACCAGCGGTCGTCAGCTGCACGGGTTCCCTTTCAGCGTTCACTACCTTGGCCCTCACTATGTCCCCAGGCCTGAACTGCCTGCCCAGATCCCTCACGTAGCTAGAGCTGACCTGCGATATGTGTATCGTGCCGTAGCTTGGGATCGGGAGCTCCCTGTCCTCCCTGCCCCGCAGGACCGCGATGTTCACGTTTGCCGACTGCTCCCTCACGTCCTCCACGACCCCTATAACCACATCTCCCCTCTTCAGGACGGGAGGTCCGCGAACCCTGGGGAACACGGACACGTGCTTCTTCCTGGAGTCAAGCAGGACGACCCCGGTGGAGCAGGAGTAGACCTTTCCACCCTCCTCGTACGCTCCCTCGCCGGGCACGAACTCCTCGGCGGTTCCGAGCAGATCCCCCGGCACCACAAAGTCTCCGGTCTTGACCTCAACCATGTCAATCCCACCCCAATTGATTTGCAGGGGTTTATATCCTTTTGCCGATTTCATCAAGCTGGTACGGTTTGATGTTTTGGGCTCCGAGCATGACCTCGACCTCGAATGGGGTGAGGATCGGGAAGCTGAATCTCTCAGAATCGTCTATCGCTATGCGCGGGCAGGCCGTGCAGACCAGGGCATCAAGCTTAAAGTCCTGCAGCTCTTCCGGTCGCACATTGTCTAGGACAAGAACATGGGCTTCCTTTTTGGATTTCCTGAGCTTTTCTGCGATGTTCTCCGCGAGCCTGAACCTCCTCTGGCCTGGCTTCGTGCAGGCTATCACCCCAAACCTGTCCCCCATGGCAGCTCTGGATATCATGGTAGATCTCCTCCTCAGGAATTCCCTCTGGTCAGAATAGAGCTCGAATGTACTTGAAACGGGGTTAAATGCGGCGGTTGGTCTGCCCGTTGCAAGCGAGCATCCAAGCGGGTGAAACGCTCCTGTTCCGACGTAAAGAAATCCCTCCACTTGTTGGGCAATTGATCGAGCACAGGAGAAGTCACATCCGAGAACCTGGCCGGGGTATCTGGTCCTCGAACTTTGAGGAGGGACGATTGCCCTGATTCCCGCCTGCTCCAAAATTCCCGCCACCCTCTCGAGTGACCAGGCGTGCTGCACGTTGCTGATCAGCCCAACTCTTGAGAACTTCATCCTATTCAGCGCTCCCCTCAGGCTCTCCGACGGATCCGAGATCATCCTGGCCTCCACGTAGAGGGTCGGCAGTGAGGTTGGGAGCCCCATGTCAGAGTGGCCGTAGTGAACCAGAGCATCGCAGCCAGCCGTTCTAGCCCTGTCATCGCCAGGATCGCATGCGCCGTAGCACGGGTCCGCCAGCACTGTTGGCTCTGCCCCCGCGCTTCTTATGTGTTCTTCGATTTCGGGCAGGAGGGGCCTGAGGCCTGCTGGCAGCGCAACCGCCACCCTCTTTGCGTGCCTGCCTGCTATGAATTCTCTAACCCTCCCCTCCTCGAGGTCGTAAAGATGACGCATGTTCACTCAATCCTCCATCGGATTAGTGGGGTAAAAGCCGCACGTTAGGGATAATTTGGTGTAGATTCCAATCTCAACCGTATGATGGGGTCAGAAGCTGGCTGGCTGAGCGGCGTGCTTTCACTGCCCGAGATATCGCGCGTCCCCCAGCTGAGGGTAAGGGTTCCACCTTCGGGTTCGCTCTGCTTGCTCTGCAGGGGAGGGAAAATGCTCTGCGGTAAGACCTCCTGTCCCGTGATCGCAAAGGCCAGGACGCTCGTGAGGACAACCCTGCGGATAACCTCTCCCGAAATAAGCGGGTCGACTCCTCCAGGGGTGTTCGTCGGAAGGATAGGATATCCTAAGGTCTTCGTCGGGCCCATGGTTCCCCCCTTCACCGGAGACACGGAAATTCTTGACACGCCGGAGCTCTGGGGCAGTGCCGGGATCCAGGACATCATCGACTACAGGTTTTCGCTCATAAGGGGAAAGGTCCCGCTTCGGGTAACAGAGGCTGCAGCAGGTAACAGGCTCCTCGAGACGCTGCAGGAGCTGGCGATGGGCAGGAGGCCGGTTGAGGCAGAGCTTTCCCTCTCAAGGATTCCCCGCCCGGTCATAACGCTAAGTGACGAGGTTCAGCCATTTGGACCGTCCGCCCCCCTCAGGGGATTCCAATGTTCTCAGGTCAGTCCTGATCACAGGCTGGAGCGAGCGTTTTATGACAGGGACCTTAGGGCATCGGAGGCCGTCCTGAACCTGTACGAGGAGGGGGTCATGGTCACAAGGATACAGCGGGCCTTCAGCCTCGGGATGTTCGGGCAGTTGAAGAGGAGGAAGCTTGTGCCCACGCGCTGGAGCATAACCGCGGTTGACATGATTCTTTCCCAGCACCTCATAGACAGGATAAAGGAGAGCCCGACGATAGATGAATACAGGGTTTACGTCTTCAGAAGGCTGGACAACCTGTATGTCGCGATGCTGATGCCTGAGAGATGGTCATTTGAATGGATGGAGGCATGGTTCCCCGGCACGGCCTGGAATCCCGGCGCGCGTTCTCCGGCGATAATGGGCGATCACGAGGGCTATAGGGGGAGAACCTCTTACCCGGACATAGGCGGGTGTTACTACGCCTGCAGGCTTGCTGTCGCGGAGGCGCTTGAGAGGGAGGGAAGACAAGCAACCGCATTGGTGGTAAGGGAGATTCACCCCGGATATACGGTTCCCGTGGGTGTGTGGAACGTGCGCGAGAGCGTCCGGGCGATGATGATGGAGAAGCCTGCAACCTTCGATAACCTGCAGGATGCGCTCGCCCACATGATGCGTAATCTGACAATCCCCTTTAGAAAATGGGTGGAGGGGAGCGAGATCTTGAGGAAAGCGCTCTTTCAGAGGAAGATAGAGGAGTTCATTTGATGATCGAGCAGTTCATCAGGTGCAGGGGCGCGCTTTCCCGCAGCAGCCTTCCGGGCCTTTTCTACTCCCTTAATCCCTACGTTGGATGCTCTCACGGCTGTGTTTACTGCTATAGTGCCTCGACCCTTGGGGATCCCGAGCTTGCCAGGAGATGGGGTGAGATTGTGAAGGTGAAGGAGAACATAGTTGAGGTCCTTGGGCGGGAGGTGAGCGTGAAGAAGAGGGAAACGGTCGGCGTCAGCACTGTGACGGATCCCTATCAGCCCATCGAAAAGAGGCTGGAGCTCACGAGGAGGTGCATCGAAATACTTAGCCGGCACGACTTTCCCGTGTCTATCCAGACTAAATCGGACCTCGTGCTCAGGGACGCAGACATAATATTGAAGGGGAAGTTCGATGTTGGGGTGACGATCACCACCATGGATCCATCTACGGCAAAAATCATAGAGCCCGGGGCACCGCCTCCGGACGCCCGCGCGTGGGCACTGGAGGAGTTCGCGTCCAGAGGGGTGGAGACCTGGCTTTTCCTCGGGCCCATCATACCGGGCGTGAACGATTCCCGTGAGTCAATCGAAGATGTGGTCAAGGTGGCAGCGCGGACAAAAAGCAAGGTGATTTACGACAGGCTGAACCTGAGGAAATGGGTGATGGAAAGGCTGGGCCCCAGACTGGACGAGCACTTCGGTGGAAAGGACAGGGTGCTGGCGCTCTTAAGGGACCCCTCCTATCTGAGCAGGATCTCTTCGGAGGTCGGGAAAAAATGCCTGGAATTGGGGGTTAAATGCGAGCCGGCATTTTAGAAGAGAAAAATATTCTTAATCGTCAAAAAACATGTTATTGGGTACAGTATGCGTCTTCTAGTCAAACTCAGGGCGCTGAAAGATCAGGCCTACGACCTCAAGTACCACCACAAGCTCCAAGGATTCATTTACAGCCTGCTCGATGGAACACCCTATGTCAAA
>JAWCKV010000043.1:0-6031 GCA_038851565.1 Hadarchaeales archaeon (SeqCode)
CGTGTACAGGATTAACGAGAGGCGCGTGAGCAGGCAGGAGATTCTCGATCTCCTCGCGCCGATCATGGCAAGCCCCGGCGGCTACAACTTCGTCATGCAGGGGGACGTTGGGTTTTTCGTGAAGATGAGCCCCCTGGACAGGAGGCTTGTCATAGATGAGATGGCCGGCATAGCAGAGTACGATGAGAAGAAGGCGAAGGCGGTCGAGGAGCTGTCCAGGGTGGAGGCGAACCTCTCAACGGTTGGCTCCGTGCTCGGCGAGATATCGAGGAGGATGGAGGAGCTGAGGGCGCAGAAGGAGATCGCGATGAGGTGCAAGGTGTTGACCGCGGAGCTCGAGGGGCTTAGGGGGGCGATGGCCTTGCTGAGGGCGAAAAAGCTTGAGGAGAGAATATCGGCGATCGCTGAAAAGCAGAAGAGGCTGGAGGAGAGCATATCTGGCATGCGGAGGAGGGCGGACGGGCTGAGGCGGAAGGAGGAGGAATTGAGGAAAAGGATGGAGGAGCTGGAGGAGGAGATAGGGAGGAGGCAGAGCGATCGCGCGATAGAGGAGGTCAGAAGCGCCCGCGCAAACATAGCGGCCGTTCAGCATCTTATGGCCTCAACGCTCAGCAGAAGGTCTGAGCTTGAGAAGGAACTTGAGAGGATTGATGAGCTGATATCAAAGACCTCCCAGAGCGAGCCCAGCGCCGGGGAACTCATCTCCAGGTTCAGGGAGCTGCATGGGAAATTCAGGGAGCTCTTGGAGTCGACGGAGGACGACCCGCGCAGGCTGGCAGCCGCT
Organism: Hadarchaeales archaeon (SeqCode); assembly: GCA_038851565.1. Taxonomy (GTDB): domain Archaea; phylum Hadarchaeota; class Hadarchaeia; order Hadarchaeales; family Hadarchaeaceae; genus JAWCKV01. The sequence goes on from JAWCKV010000043.1 coordinate 785, forward strand.
TCGGCCGAGGTTAGGGGGATATTAGGGGAGATCGCCTCCGTGCTCGAGCGTCTCGAGAGAACCCTTTCGGTCAGTTCTGCGGCGCCCGGCGCAGATCGGCCCCTGCAGGAGCTCAGGGAGGAGCGCGCCGGGGTGGCGAGGACGCTGAGGGAGATACAGGGGCAGGTGAAGGAGCTTGAGGAGAGGCTGAAGGAGGCCCGGGAGACCGAGAAAAGGTGGGAGAAGGAGGAGGTGAAGGTGAGGGCATCCATAGAGAGACTCCGCGCTGAGAGGGAGAGAATCAGGGCAAAGGCAAACGGGCTGGGAGGAAGGATAAGGGAGCTGGAGGCCAGGATACGGGAGGAGGAGTCCATGAATCAGGAGCTGATGTTTAAGAAGAAATCGTGTGAGGGGGAGCTTCAGGGGATCAGGGAGGAGCTGAAGAGGCTGAAGGCCGAGCCGTCGGTGCCTGAGGGCGCGGGCCTGGAGTACATGGAGCGCAGGGCCCAGGAGATAGAGGAGGAGATAAGGTCGTTCGGGGAGGTGAACTACCGCGCGATAAAGGACTACAGGGAGGAGGAGAAAAGGCACGAGGCGGAGAAGGCAAGGTACGACAAGCTCGTGGCAGAAAAGGAGTCTATTCTCAACTTCATGCGCGAGATAGATGAGAAGAAGAAGGAGGTCTTCATGAGGACCTTCAACGAGATCTCCAGGCACTTCAGCGAGATATTCAGCGAGCTCTCTCCGGGAGGAATAGGAAGGCTGGTTCTCGAGAGGGAGGACTCGCCCTTTGAGGGAGGGCTGGACATCATCGCGAGGCCCCAGGGAAAGAATTTTGTATCGCTGGAGTCGCTGTCGGGAGGCGAGAAGGCCCTCACCGCGCTTGCCTTCATATTCGCCCTCCAGAGGTACAGGCCCACGATGTTCTACGTCATGGACGAGATAGACGCCCACCTTGACCCGCAGAACAGAAAGAGGGTGGCGGAGATGCTGAGGAAGTTCTCCAGGGACTCCCAGATACTGGTCATAACGCTCCACGACACCATCATGGCAGCAGCGGACAGGCTCTTCGGCATAACGATGGAGGATCAGGTCTCCAGGGTGTTCTCCGTGGAGCTGTCCGGCCTTGGAGGATGATGTGGTGGGGGAGATGATAGATCAGCCGATCCAGACCCTGGTTGAGCTCGTCAGGCAGCACAAGGTTGATCCGTGGGACGTGGACCTCCAGAAGATAGTCTCCCTGTACATACAGATGATAGGCGAGATGAGGGAGCCGGACCTGAGGGCTTCGGGGAGGGCTCTCCTCTCAGCCGCGGTCCTCTTGAGGATAAAGTCAGCCTTCTCCTGGAATGGGAACGGCGGGCAGGAGGTCACGGAGCAGGACCTCCTTGAGATAATGAACGTTGACTTCCCCGACATAGGTGAGGTGACGATAATACAGAACACTCCGAGGAAGCTCACCCTCAGCGACCTCCTGGGCGCGCTGCAGGAAGCGCTCTCAGAGATGCCTCAGAAAAGAGTTACCAGGAGCAGGAGGATGGAAAAGATCGTCCAGATGCTCAACGAGTACGAGATAAACATAGAGAAGCACATCGAGGAGATGTACGGGAGGATCCGCCAGGTGATATCATCTGGGGGGGCACCGACCCTCCTATCCCTGGCTGGCGAGCGAACCAGATGTGCCATCGCCCGGACCTTCCTGCTGCTTCTCTTCCTCTGCGCATCAGGAAGGGTGAGGCTCAGCCAGCCAGAGCCCTTTGGAGATATAGCGGTGTCGCTTACGGGGTGAGTGGATGGGAAAGAGGAAAGACCTTTCAACGATCGAGGGCGCCCTCTACGTCGCGGACCACCCGCTCACGGTAAAGGAGCTGCAGGAGATCCTCGGCACCTCGTCCGAGACATATGTGAGAAGGCTGATCGATGAGCTCAGAGCCGAGTACCATAGGAGGGGAGGTTCTGTGGCGCTCGTTGAGTGCGGGAGGGATTCCTTCAGGCTGCAGCTGAGGGACGAGTACATGGAGAAGCTGGAGAGGATAGTTCCGAAGATGAGGATCTCGCGTGGTGCGCTGAAGACGCTGGCCATGATCGCCTACAAGCAGAACCTCACCCAGGCCAAGCTTGCGGAGCTCAGGGGAAACAGGGTGTACGAGCACATAAGGCAGCTGCAGGCCCTGGGTTTCATAGAGTCGAAGCCCTTCGGCCGCACTAGGATGCTGAGGACGTCGAGGAGGTTCGCTGCTTACTTCGGGATGGAGGACGACATGGACAGGATAAGGGAGAGAATAGAGGAGCTCCTGAGATAGCGCATTTATATCCCCCTGTGGAATTATCTGGTCGGTGACTGCATGGGAAGGTGGCAGGGAAGGTCGCTCAGGAAGCCGAGCGGCGGAAGGATATGGCCCAGGCGAGGAAAGCGCAGGAGGGAAATGGGAAGCGATTTCAGGGAGCCCAAGGTTGGTCCCGGGAAGTATGTAAAGGAGAGGACCTACGGAGGTAACCAGAAGATAAGGGTCCTGGCAGCTGACACAGCGAACGTTCTGGACCCGAGGACTGGGAAGGCGCAGAAGGTCAAGATAATCACAGTCGTGGAGAATCCCGCCGATCCCCACTTCACCAGGAGGAACGTCCTGACGAAGGGCGCGATCGTGGAGACGGAGATCGGCAGGGCGAGGATAACCAGCAGGCCCGGGCAGCACGGCACGGTGAACGCCGTGCTGATCGAGCCGAAGTCAGGCTCCGGCTGATTTTCTCAGGTGCACGACCTCCCACCCGAGCCTTTCAAGCTCAGATGATATGTATCTCCTGTGACAGCCGGAGGGGCTGGACTCCACGCACATGATGGCCGAGGTTCTTTCCCCAGCTGCCCTGAGGAGCCTTTCAATGCCCTTCCTGAACTCATCCGTTTCCATGTATCTTCGATATCCACCGCGGTATCCGCCGAGCTCGTGGATGTGGAGATACCCCATGCCCCTCTGGCCCAGCATCTTCTCCAGGTTTTCCTTGACGAACTCCGGATATTTTGAGGTCGGGAACCTTCTGACGTCAATCACGAGTTCCACTCCGTTGGCCTCGAGCAGGTAGAGGAACTCGTCCGCGCTCATGTTCCCGTAGCCCACCGTGTATATTCTGCCCATCAAACCCACTTTCTTCCGATTTCTTTAAATCTCCCCGGGATGAGAGTTTGGCGATACCGTGCCACAGGCCCTTGTGACCCTTACCCCGGCCGAGTCAAAGCGTTTGATAGCCAAGGCCGTTGCGAGGATGGATGAGGTCAGAAAGGCCCTCAGGAGGGGCACCGTTGTGATATGCCTCGGGACCACCAACGGTTACGTGGCTGAGGAGTTGGGGGTGAAGGTGGACAAAAGCAGGTTCGCGGCAGGAGTGGTGCTTCCAAAGGGCACATGTGCGCTGCCGCTGAGGGGCGGGGTGAGGGAAGTTGTGTTGAGGGATGGAAAGCGGATAGATGCGACCCTCGCGGATGTTCTCGATGAGCTAGGTCCAGATGATGTTGTCATAAAGGGGGCGAACGCGCTAGACCCGACATGGACTGCCGGCGTGTTTCTCGCGTCTGAGGACGGGGGGACCGTCGGGAGGTTCTTCGGGACTGTTGTATCCCGCGGGGTCAATCTCGTTATACCCGTTGGGCTCGAGAAACTCATACCGGGCTCGGTGGATGAGCTCTCGAGGCGGGCCGGGACGCGCAGGTTTATCCACGCGACCGGCCTTCCTGTAGGGATCGCGCCGCTTAAGGGCAGGGTTGTGACCGAGATCGAGGCGATCGGGATGCTCACTGGGGCGAGCGCGGAAGTCGCGGGCAGCGGCGGAGTGGGCGGGGCGGAGGGCAGCGTGACGCTTCTAGTTTCAGGATCTGAGAAGCAGCTGCGCGCCCTAAAGGACCTGGTCAGGAGGATAAAGGGCGAGAGGCCGCTGGAGATAAACACCGACTGCAAAACCTGTGATTTTCAAACGTGTTTCATGAAGAGGCAAAGTTAGGGCTTTCTCGGGGGAGCCTGGGACTCACCGGCCGAGACCTCATCTATGCTGTGGACCACCCCTCCCTTCTCCTCTATCATCGTCTTTATCCTCTCGTAGTTCAGATCGCCCTCCAGCGTGACCTTTATCGTCTCAGTATCCTGATCTATCTCGATCAGGGTGAGGTTCACGTTTTTCACTCCCTGCACCGAAGTCAGCATCTCCGCGAACTCCGGCAGCGACGGCGCATGGGGCTTCAGCACGTCCAGCACGAGCCTCTTCAGCGTCTTCTTACCCATTGGATCATCACCAAAGATAGAGCGAGCCTGTTAAAAAAGGCGCTGGTGGAGTTTCCTCCCCGTTGAAGGCGGTTTGCCATCCATTTTATATGCCCTGCGCAAGATTTATATACGGGCTGTGAAAATTGCTTATAAATTTTTCGGAGGAGGGCGCTTGACGACCGGAACCGTCCTCAGGGTCTCCAGAAGGGGCATCCTGGTCAGGGCATCCCAGGCGCCTAAGATCGGGCAGGACGTCTTCGCGGGGAAGAGGAAGCGTGTTGGCACGGTTTCGGAGATGTTCGGTCCGGTAGCCTCGCCGTATGTTGTGGTCAAGCCGGCCTCAGGGCTCTCAGCAAAGGAAGTCGAGGGGTTGGTCGGCTCGAATGTGATGATGGGGGAGGAAACGTGGAAGAGGAAGAAAAGCCGGTAAAGCAGAAGGCCTGTCCCGAGTGCGGCAGCAACAGGCTCGTTAGGGACTACGAGAGGGCGGAGCTTGTCTGTGCGGGATGCGGTTACGTCATACACGACAAGATAATGGACATGGGGCCGGAGTGGAGGGCCTTCGACCAGGAGCAGCGCGACAGGAGGGGAAGGGTCGGCGCCCCCATGACACTCACCATTCACGACAAAGGTCTCTCAACGATGATAGACTGGCGTGACCGGGACTTCCACGGAAAGGACCTGACTCCCAAGAGGCGCGCCCAGATCTATCGCCTTAGAAAGTGGCAGCGCAGGATCAGGGTCTCAGACGCGACCGAGCGCAACCTCGCGTTTGCGCTTTCCGAGATAGATCGAATGTCCTCGCACCTCGCGCTCCCCAGGAACGTGAGGGAGGCGGCCGCGCTGATATACAGGAAGGCCGTGGAGGAGCGCCTGATACGAGGCAGATCGATAGAGGGGGTGGCGGCTGCGGCGCTGTACGCGGCGTGCAGGGAGTGCAAGGTGCCGCGCACCCTCGATGAAATAGCAGACGTCTCGCGGGTTAGCAAGAAGGAGATAGGCCGGAGCTACAGGT
>JAWCKV010000044.1:0-5950 GCA_038851565.1 Hadarchaeales archaeon (SeqCode)
TCATGATAACCCTCCGCGGGTTCAGCGATGTGGTGCTGGTCGACAACGTCAGGTGGACCAGGGGAGGGGCAGAGCCCGGATTTGTCCTGAACCCGGAAATCCCGGCAATAAGCATCTCCCAGGACAACTACGCAGAGATCACCCTGAGCGCGATACCGCTGGGAGGTTATGAGAACAGGATCTTCCTCACCTGCACGCAGAAGCCGGACAACGTGGAGGTGGAGTTCATCCCTGACAACGCCGTTCCGCCGTTCGATAACGTCACGTTGAAGATCACCGTGGGCGAGGAGGCGGAGAACGGGAACCATGTCATCAGGATAAAGGGCCAGGGTGAGGACGGGAAGGAACGGACAGCAACGCTCCTCCTCAGGGTCGGGAACTTCGGCGCCTCGGTGACTCCAGAAAACCACACGGTCCAGGCCGGAGAAAATGCGCAGGCGACCGTCAGCGTGAGCTGGGACGGCTACGCGGATAAAGTCAGCCTCACGGTCGGGGGCACGGTCTCCGGCATGAAGGTTGAACTCGACAACAACAGCCTCGTGCCTCCGTACTCCTCGACCATGACCATCTCAGTCAGCCCGAGCGTCCCGTCCGAAAACTATCCGATAACCATAACCGCAAGGACCGACGACGGGAGGCTCGCCAGGAGCTGCACGTTCACCCTGGAGGTGCTGGGGAGCAGGGCCTACAGGATATACACCGACAACGGCATAGGGGAAAACCTCTCAGAGCCGGTTTACTACGACGGGGGAGATGGGAGCGAGAACGCTTCACCCTGGACCATCGACCTGACCGAGGTGTCCGGAGGATGCGAGAACGATAACCTGTACTCCTGGAGGATCAGCTACCTCGACGGAGCTGACCACTGGGGAGGGTTCTATCTGGAGTTCCATGATCCAGTCGACATGTCGGCTTACAACGCGATAACCTTCAGCGTAAGGGGAAAGCACGGCGGGGAAAAGTTCAAGATCAAGGTAAAGGACAACCTCGGGAACGAGAACGAGGTCGGGATCGCGAGCTACATCACGGTGACCAAGGAGTGGCAGGAGGTATCGATCCCCCTGGAGGACTTCGGGGGGATAGACCTCACATGTATAACCATACCGTGGAACATCGCCTTCACGCATGACTACACGGGGGACAACGTCTCGGTTTACATAGACCACATAAGGTGGGAGGAGACGGTGCTTCCAGGATTCAGCTTGTCCGTCGACCCGCAGGGGAGACCAATCCTGCAGGGATGTGCGGAGAACGCGGCGGTGAGCGTGACCGGGATCGGAGGTTATGACAAAAAGGTGAAGCTGAGCGCACAGAACGTTCCGGAAAACGTCATGGTGGAGTTCGACAATGACAACCTCGTTCCGCCTTTCGGATCGACGATGACGATCACTGTGGGTGAGAACGCGGAGAACGGCGTATATGCGATAACAGTGAAAGGAACCGGGGAGGACGGAAGGACGGCATCTTCAACCTTCTACCTGACGATCGGACCGTACAGGATCTACACGGACAACGGGCTCGGGCTAGCGCTGACCGGCCCCTTCCTCTACGATGGTGGAGACGGCACCCCAAACGCACCCCCCTGGACCGTGAGCGTCGAGGATAATAGTGAAAACGGGGCCCCGGGAGACAACCAGGGGTACCTTACCATAAGGTACACGGACAACGAGGGCTACTGGGGAGGAGTTTACTATCAGTTTGAGTACCCTGTGGACATGTCCTGCTACAACACAATGACCCTCTGGGTGAAGGGCGAAAGCGGCGGGGAAAACCTGATGGTGAAGGTAGAGGACGAGCTGGGCCACGAGGGGTGGGTGAGGGTGACCTTGGAAAATGCAGAGTGGTCGAGGCTGGAGATACCTCTGGGTGCCTTTGAGGTGTTCGGGGTGGACCTCTCGAGGATAACCATCCCGCTCAACATAAGATTCGAGCACGAGTGGACAAAGGAGAACGCGGCGGTGCACTTGGACTTCGTGAGCTGGGAGAACCTCCCGTCACCTCCTTCATCTCCATATGATCAGATCACGCTGGGCGGGTTCCCAGATAACCTCAACATCCCAGAGAACGGTTCGGTTACCGTTACGGAGTTCACGCTGACCAACGGGTACACCGATGCGAAGACCCTTAGGGTGGTCTGCGATGCCTGGAGCGTCTCAGGAGGGAAGCTCTGGTGCGACATCTACACCATGAATGGCGACAACGTATTCGTGAACGGCACCGCCTATCCGCTGACGCTGAATCCGTTCGAAGACAAGTCCCTGAAACTCACAATAGGAAACATGAGCGCGGCAGTCGGGGAGAACTTCGTGCTGCACCTGTATGCGGAGGACTGGTGGAGTTAGCGATCCTCAAAATCCAAAAACCAACATGCCACCACATCGAAAACCTATATACCGCAAATCATTCCACTTTTTTAGGGGATAGCGATGTCAATGCCTCCCGAGCTGGCATGGCTGGTTCCAATCCTCGTGCCCTTCATCATAGGCTTCCTGGTAGGGGCATTGGTAAAGAAATCGTTCAAGGTCGTCCTCCTCTTCGTCATCCTCATCGCAGTGCTGGTCTTCACCGGAATACTAAATCTCTCCTTCTCGGATCTCTGGGAGAGGGCGATGGAATACCTTCCAAAGATCGCGGGACAGGCGGGTGGATGGCTGAACCTGATTCCATATACCTCCCTGACGTTCATCATCGGATTCGTGCTTGCCCTCTGGAAGGTAAAATCTTGAGGTTGCAGCTTCCGATATTCCGGTGAAATCATGCTCGTGCCCGTTGAGGGAGCCCCGGCCATGCTGCTGAGGCTGCGCCGGGAGCGCGTGCTGGTGGTCGCTGACCTTCACTTGGGCGTTGAAAGCAGTCTGGTCGAGGAAGGCCTCTCCCTCCCCAGCCAGACCCCCAAGGTGAGGGACCGCCTCATGGACCTGATCTCAGCTCACTCGCCGGACAGGCTCGTGATGCTCGGCGATGTCAAGCACAACGTCCCGATATCGAGCTGGCAGGAGTGGAGGGAACTTCCGTCTCTATTCGACGAGCTTTCCAAGCTCGTTGAGGTGGATGTGGTGAAGGGAAACCACGACGGAGGGCTGGAGGGCATGCTGCCAAAGGGCGTCAGAATTCAAGGACCGAGAGGCATTACGATAGGGGAAAGGAGTAGAATAGGATTGATGCACGGGCACACGTGGCCATCCGCTGAGCTCATGAGGGCGAAAGTGATCCTTGCCGGGCACAACCATCCGGCCGTGGAATTCAGGGACGAGCTAGGCGGGCGTGTTGTTGTTCCGGTATGGCTCAGGTGCCCAATAAACGCCGATGGACTTCCTCCCTCCCTCAAAAAATCCGTGAAGGGAAAGGCGCCGAAACTGGTGGTTCTCCCGGCTTTCGGAGAGCTTATCGGTGGAACTCCGGTCAACCGCGAAATGCCCGAGGAGCTCATAGGTCCGGTGTTCAAGTCGAGAGCTGCGCGCATCGAGGAGGCTGAGGCGTACACGCTCGACGGGACATTTCTAGGGAAGGTAAAGAACATCTCGCCAAATATGCCAATGAAGGCACGCTAGCTCAGTATCCTCTCGATGGAGACTATCCTGGCGCACAGCCTGCCGTCCTGCCTGTAGAGCTCCCCGAGCCCCCTGAACCTCATTCCCTTCCTCATCAGCATCCTGGGTCCGCTGTATTCCTCAGCGGAAAGATTCGCGCGAAACTTTCCATCCACAACGAGCACTGCCCCACCGGGCACTACCCTCTCCACCTCAAATTCGTGGCTCTCCATTCCACGGAGATCTGCCTGAGCCGGAAAGACCATGTCTCCCCTCATCTCCACCTGGCACTCCTCCCTCAGCCTCCTGACGGCCTCCCTTATCACGTGACCCTCCAACTGCTCGGACGCAAGGGCCTTCTTTAGGTCCTCCACGGATATCCCGTTGTTCCCAGACGAGAGGACTACCTTCATGACGCGTTCTGCCGCCTCCCTGAGCTCACCCTCCACGCCGATGACCTCCTCCACAAGGTCCTCATCGCTGATCTCCGGGGCCTCATTTCCGGCGCTCTTCAGCTCCTCCTCTGACATCGGCCTCCTCTCCGGCACCCCGGTCCTCAAAATCGGCTGAAGCGTAGCGTTCAGGCCCCTTATCACGCTCTTCATCTTCTCAGCCATCCTCCTGCTCGCGTGCAGGTAGGCGACATCCACGCTCCCCTCAGCTGCCAGGATCACCACCCTGCCGAATCTCCTCCTTCCCGTCCTTCCCTTCCTCTGGATGTACCTGATCTCGCTCGGAACCGGCTCGTAGAAAACCACCAGGTCAACGCTCGGTATGTCCAGGCCCTCCTCCCCTATGCTGGTCGCAACCAGCACGCTGATGTCCCCGTCCGAGAACCTTTTCAGTATCCCCGCCTGCTCTTCCTGCGTGAGCCCGGTGTCGCCCTCCCTGTCAGCCTGACCAACGAACCTTTCCGCCCTTATCCCCATTGCAGAGAGCCTTGAAACAATGTAGGAGGAGGTGTCCCTGTACTGCGTGAAGAGGATTATCCTCGAAAGCGGATTCGAGCGCAGCTGATCGGAGACGATCTTCACCGCAGCCTCCACCTTCGGGTGTTCCCCCAGCCCCCCGGACTCCACGGCCTCGTGCACCCCCTTTGCAATGAGCTCGGATGTTATAGTCCTGTGAGACCTCTTTCTGGTCTCCTTCATCCTTTCAAGGAAAGCGCCTAGCGCGTGAACTCCCTGGCTCTCGACGAGCTCCAGCGCATGATAGAGGGTCATCGCGGAGGACAGGACTGAGAGGACGCCGAACAGCGCACCCCTTCTGCCCGGCGGCGAGGAGAGCAGCATGGCCCTGAGCTTATCGGACGCCTCAACCAGATCCGCCCTGAAGATGTACCTGGCGGGCTTTTTTATGATCCCCATGGATGACAGCCTCTCGAGCCTTTTGTTCAGGCTCTCCCTGATCTTCTCCCTGACCTGCTGGTATGCCGGGGGCAGTGGGATGATCCTCCACTCCACCGCCACCCTGCTGACGTACGGGCTGACGTCTGGATCCTCCTCAGTCCTTGCCTCTATGCGCTCGATGAAGAGGGCATCGCATATCTCCTTTATCTCCTCCTTATCCGCGCCGGGGCTGGCGGTCAGGCCGAGTATAACCGGATATGGCGACTCCCCAACGTACGCCCTGGCGACCTTCGTGTAAGAGTAGTTCTTCCTAGCCCTGTGGCACTCGTCAAATATCAGAAGGCTGAAGACATCGAGCCTGAGGCCAGCTTCGTGATCGTTCTCAACCACCTGGGGCGTCGCGAGAAAGACCCTTGCTCCTCCCCTCCACAGCCTGAACCTAACGTGCTGAGGGTGCCTGCCGGTCAGAACCTGGACGTCCTCAGGTCTGAGCCTCAGGAGTCGCAGGAAGGTGTTCCTGTGCTGAAGGGTGAGGGGCCTCGTTGGAGCCATCACCAGGACCTTCCTGTCGCTGTAGTTGTAGAGGAAGTGAGATGCGACCAGGGCAGCGATCACCGTCTTGCCAAGGGCGGTCGGCAGGACCACGAGCGTGTTCATCCTCACAGCCTTATCCGCTATCGCCACCTGGTACTCCCTGGACTCGAACTCCTCCTCCCTCACGAGCGGGTTTGGAAACAGCGGCCCGGCCTCCATCTGCACCACACCTAGCTCTACATCTGACGTGTTATATCTTGCGCTGGAAGAATTCAGTTATATCCCATGAGGGAAATGTTTGGGGAGGATGAGATGAAGGCTTTCGCCGCCCTTCTCGCCGTCCTCCTCATCTGGGGGGCATGCGGGGCCAGCGAGTGGCCCACACTCAGGCACGACCCGCAGCGCACCGGATCATCTGAAGGGCATGGCCCGCTGCTTCCGGAAATTGCCTGGAGCGTATACGCGGGTGCGATGCCGACCCCTCCCTCAGTTTCCGAACATGCCGTGTACTTTGGCGTGGATAACGTGATGTACGCC
>JAWCKV010000045.1:0-5881 GCA_038851565.1 Hadarchaeales archaeon (SeqCode)
TGGCAAAGGACGTAGACCTTGATCACTACGCAGATATCACCCACGGATTTGTTGGCGCGGATCTGGAGGCCTTCTGCAAGGAGGCCGCCATGAGCGCGCTCAGGCGCATACTTCCCGAGATCAATCTCGAGGAGAAGGTGATCCCGCCGGAGGTTCTGGAGAAGCTTCAGGTGACGAAGGAGGACTTTGACAACGCGCTGAAGATGGTTGAGCCATCGGCAATGCGCGAGGTGCTGATCGAGGTCCCGAACGTGAAGTGGGATGACATAGGAGGGCTGGAGAGGGCAAAGCAGGAGCTTAAGGAGGCTGTTGAGTGGCCGCTGAAGTATCCTGACTCCTTCAGGAAGGTGGGAATTGAGCCGCCGAGGGGGATATTGCTCTACGGGCCTCCGGGGACCGGCAAGACGATGCTGGCAAAAGCTGTGGCAACCGAGAGTGAGGCCAACTTCATATCGATTAAAGGTCCCGCATTGCTGAGCAAATGGGTTGGTGAATCCCTGCCATTCGATGAGGAAATCTTAATTATACAGGATGGCATGTTGCAACGCGTTAAAATAGGCGATCTGGTCGACAAACAAGAAAAAGAGGAGGTTCTAGCGCCCACGGTGACGAGTGAATATCGAGCAAAACATTCAAAGGTTGTGGACTTCATCAGACATCCAGCACCGCCGTATGTGGATGTCCTGGTGACAGAAACCGGTAGGGAAGTTCGTGTGACCGGTGGCCACAGCGTATTTGTGAAGGGTGCCAACGGCCTGCAAGAAATAATTGCCGATCAAGTTATTCCAAACGAGACGAGGATTGCGGTGCCGGGGTATATACAGCCACCAGAAACGGTAAAAGAGCTTGATGTACTTGGTGGGCTACAGGGAAAGAATTTAGCACTGTATGTTAACAACGGCCAGCCATACGTGATGCAGGCCATAAAGAAGCTGGGCGCCGCCAAGGTTGCAGAAATTATTGGAAAAGAGCCGAAGAACGTTCACGCTTACGCAAAGAGGGCTGCGATGCAAATAGATGCGTTTCTCTTGCTCATGAACGCAGCCAATATAACTTATGACTCGCGAGCATTGGAAATAACATCTAGGTACAGAAGGCACAGGTTGCCGGCCGTATTGCAGTTAGATGAGGATCTTGCCATGTTTCTGGGATTATGGGTAGCCGAGGGCTCCTATATGCGGTACGGGGTGAGGATAAGCACATCGGAGAGAGAGGTAAAACGAGTTGCGGAACTGTGCAGAAGGCTTTTTGGTAACATTTTAATCTACAAAAAACCCCGTTCAATGGGTCGTGATGTCATTATTCTTTCTCTGCCGCTAAAGGCGTTCATGCAGCATGTCCTGGGGCTGGCGGATGGCGCTGATAAGAAGAGCATTCCACAGGTTATCCTTTCAGCAAGGAAGTCCGCAGTTGCAGCGTTTTTGAGGGGATACATCAGTGGCGATGGTAACTTCAATGGCAAATCTCTGGAGATCAGCTCAACGAGCAGAAAGGTTGCCAACGATATCATGTTACTTTTAAGCTACTTCGGCATCGTCGCGCGCTGCCACACGAAAAAAGAGTGGACCGGTTCGACGAGTTATCGCGTGCGGTTCTCGTGGTCTGGATTCCTCAAAACATTCGTCGAAGAGATAGGTTTCATGGACCAGGAAAGAACCGAAGCCGTGCGCAATTATATCTCAAACTTGAAGCTCCGGAGAAAGCTGCAATCGCCGACGCAACATATGGATGGCGATATTTATTGGGATCTTGTCGTGGCCAAGAAGCGTAAAGCCTATAACCACCCATTTGTATATGATATCAGCGTCAATCCCACAGAACGGTTTATCGCAGGTTTCGGCGGCGTGGTGGTACATAACTCAGAGCGCGGCGTGCGTGAGACATTTCGCAAGGCAAAGATGGCCGCTCCGTGCATAATCTTCTTTGACGAGATAGACTCCCTCGTGCCCAGGCGCGGCTCGGGGTTCGGCGACTCTCACGTGACCGAGCGCGTGATAAGCCAGCTGCTCACGGAGATGGACGGGCTGGAGAAGCTTGAAAACGTTGTGGTGATTGGAGCCACGAACAGGCCCGACCTCGTCGATCCCGCCCTCCTCAGGCCCGGGAGGTTTGACAGGCTCGTATACGTCCCGCCCCCCGATGAGAGGGCACGCCTTGAGATACTGAAGATACACACAAAGAACATGCCCCTCGCCAAGGACGTTGACCTGAAAGGCCTTGCCAAGGAAACCGAGGGATACTCCGGGTCAGATCTGGCCGCCCTTTGCAGGGAGGCGGCGATGAGGGTTCTCCGGGAGAACATAAAGGGCGGAGAGGTTACCATGCGCCACTTCAGGGCGGCGATGCAGGAGGTGAAGCCTTCCTTGACGCCAGAGGTGGTCAAGACGTACGAGACCTTTGCGGAGAGAAAAGAAAAACAGGCGGTTCGAAACGCGACGGGAATGCATTACTAAAGTTTTTAAGGATGGGCCGCGATTTAAGGCAGGGGTTGCATTGGCGCAGCTGCTCGCTGGAAAGCTAAGGTCGATGATGGTCATATCCGATCGGGGTCTTCAGCTGGGAAGGTTGGCTGATCTGCTCTTCGACGAGAACACGGGAAAGGTCCTGTTTCTTCTCGTGAGGCCCCTGACTAAGGAAACCCTGAAGGGAGTTCCACAGGACCCGGCCGGAAATGCCATGATACCCTTCAGCGCTGTCATGTCCGTGAGGGACTTCATAGTGGTAAACGAGCGCGTGCTCGCAATACAGCAGCTCAAGGGAAAGCCACAGGAGGTTTCTGTGGATCTTGGGATACCCGGAGTTGGGTCCCAAGCGCCCAGCGAGGGTGGATCCCCGGGCGCTGGCGTCTGAGGGTTCACCACCCGAAGAACAGTCTGGTTCCAAGTTCCTCCGGCAGTCCCGCCCTCTTTATCTTTTCGGCCGTTGTCCTGAAGTCGTATTCCACCCTCCTGTGCTCAACCTCAACTTCATCGCCGAGCCTGAGTACGGCATAGCTTGCCCTCGGGTCCCGGTCCCTGGGCTGTCCGACGCCGCCGGGGTTTATCACGAGCTTTCCGAGTATCATGCGCTTCATGGGGACATGCGTGTGGCCGAGGACGATTATGTCCGCGTCCGCCTCCTTCGTGGCCTCGGCGAGCTCGCCGTTGGGGATATCCGGGAAGATGTACTCATTCAGCGGATCCCTAGGGCTGCCGTGTACCATGTACACTCTCCAGCCCTTCAGCTTGAGTTCAAGATGCGTGGGCAGGGAGGATATGAACTTCCTAGACCCCTCTCCCAGGGTCCGGTGCGTCCACTCCGCGGCCTGCGCGGCAATTGGGTTGAATCCGGCGGTGTCAGCCGTGAGTGAGGCGTAGTCGTGATTTCCCATCACGCACCTTAGCCCCCTTGAGGCGGCCAGCTTGACGACCTCGTTGGGCTCAGCGGCATATCCAACGAGGTCCCCGGCACAAAGTATGAGGTCGCATCTGGGCATGTCCCCCAGCACAGCTCTGAAGGCCTCGAGATTTGAATGTATATCGGACATGACCGCTATCCTGGTCATCTGGTCCCTACGCTATTCACGGGTTGGGCGATAAAAAATTTGGTTCATATGGTTTTTTCGTTCATCTCCAGGATTCGGCGTGCGGCCTCCACCATTCCGGCGCCGTCCGGACCGCTGGTGGTATACGTGGCCACGCGTTTTACCTCCTGGGGTGAGTTGGAGACCGCAAAGCTGACTCCTGCGACCTCCAGCATCTCAACGTCATTTAGTCCATCGCCTATCGCGGCGATTTCGCTGAGCTTTGCTCCTGTTATCTCGGCCACCTTCCGGATAGCGTTCCCCTTGTTGACGGAGGGGTTTTTCAGGTGGATGGCAACGCCCGAGTCAACGGCCACGAGCTTAAAGTGATTCTTCTTGAGCACCTTTCGGATCTCATCTATGTCCACGCCCCTTTCTATGGTGGCCCCCGTGAGCCTCAGTTGCGAGTTTCTGGTCTCTTTAACGCCTGGGATCTCCCTGGTAAGTACTGTAAGAGCGCGGTCGACATCAGCCCTGTCCCCGAGGACGTATTCGATCTTGTTGCGTTTGTCGTACACAATCCCCCCGTCCTCCGCAATTATAGGTCCTGAAGTCCCTATCATCGTGGATGCCGCCTCCGCGTACTGGAGGATGTTGCCCGTGGATATGGTCACCTCCACCCCCTTTTCCTCAAGCTCTCTAATTGCCCCAACTGCAGCGAGGTTGAGTTTTCTGTCGGCAGAGGTGATGGTCCCATCTATGTCAACGGCGACCAGCCTTATCATTGAGATACCTCAGTCCCTTATCCCCTGCTCTGTTATGCTGAAAACGGCCTCTCGCTCTGGGAGGTTAGGGCTGTCGAATATCCTCGCTATGCGCTTCGGCGGCTTGGACTTTCTCAAGTACACTCTCGTGGTTGCGGAGTGCGCAACTATGTGTCCGCCTATGGGCCTGGTCGGATCTCCGAAGAAAACATCCGGCCTCGCCTGAACCTGATTTGTCGCAACAACTGCCAGGTCGTGGATGTCGGCTATCCTGTGCAGGGTCATCAGGTGCCTGTTGAGCTTCTGCTGTCTGTCGGCAAGCGTCCCCCTCCCCGCGAACTCCGCCCTGAAGTGGGCGGTCAGGGAGTCGACGACTATCAGCTTTATCCTCTCCCTCTCCACCATCTGCTCGCATTTTTCCGCGATGAGGAGCTGCTGGTCCGTGTTGTACGACCTTATGTAGTATATGTTCTTCAGCGTCTCAGCGGGATCCAGCCCTACCCCTATCGCCATGTCCCTTATGCGCTGCGGCCTGAACGTGTTCTCTGTGTCTATGTATATCGCCTTGGCCTCCAGCCCCTTCTGTTCGACAGGAAGCTGAACGTTCACGCAGAGCTGGTGGGCTAGCTGGGTTTTTCCTGAACCAAATTCACCGAAAAATTCCGTTATCGCCTGGGTTTCAACCCCACCCCCTAGAAGTTCATCCAGCTGCGGGCTTCCCGTGGTTATGAGCCCTATCTTCTCCCTCTTCTCAAGCACCTTGTCCGCGGTCAGAAAGTTTCCTATGTCGGCTATCTCCCGCGCCGCCGCTATTATCTTCTTTGCGGTTGCTTCACCAAGCTCAGCGGCCTCCTGGAGTTCGGCAACAGTGGCAACGGCAATGGACTCTATCGAGTGATATCCGGCATCCCTTAGCTTCTGCGCAATGGCCTCCCCCACCCCCGGCAGGGATTCTATCGTCCTTTTTTTCTCCTCGCTCAATGGTTGCCTCCCCTATTGCTTTCTCCCCTCCGATTTTAACTCTTCTATGAGCCTCCTGGCCTCCTCCCTGGGATCCGCCTCCCTGACGTCGATGGCCCTTATCTCGGGCTGGTTGAGATATCTGTCGGTCTTCACCTGCCCGGTCACCACGAGCTCCCTTCCTACGAGCTTTAGTTGCCTGTAGAACTCATCGAGTGATGGGGCGCCCATGTACATCTTGGATATCTGGTTTGAGTCCATCTTCAGAAAGTCCTCCACAGTCCTGCCGAACATCACGACACGTATGTTATCCGTGCCGTCGTCCAGGAGCAGGCTGAGGACAGGTCGGTGCTCAGGCGTCACAACTTTGCCGCATGCGCTGCACATCGCGCTGCTGTCGACCGTTCCAAGCGTCCTGCCGCAGTTGGGGCATACGTCGAACACCGGGCGCCTCTGGAAGACATGTATCACAGTTCCGCGTATCTGAACTCTGGATCCTTCCTCCCCGATCTCGCTTATGGACATCCTGCGTGCTCCCCTCTCCGTGATCTTGAGTGCCTCGACCGGCGGCAGCTCGACTCCAGGGGGGTTTCTCTCGAGCGCGCCGCTTTCCCCCAGATGTGCCTCCACGGGCTCAAGAAGTCCGGGAGTCGTG
>JAWCKV010000046.1:0-5870 GCA_038851565.1 Hadarchaeales archaeon (SeqCode)
TTCATGGCTCCGGGTGAGGTGAGGAAAGAGATCCGTTGATATCCTGGCGGTAAAATCTCAAGGGATATGAGGGGCTTTTTTCCCTCCGGAGTATCCACAAACGGCTCCTTGATGACGTCTCCGGAGAGAAAATCTGATGCCCACAGGTTCTCCCCATCCCATGCCAGACCATACGGCCAATAGGTGGAAGAAAATGAGAAAAGAACCTTTCCCGACGTGTCGAGCTTGAAGATTTTATTATGATATTCTTCCACCAGCCAGAGATTTTCGCCGTCCCAAGTCAGGTCTGAAGGCCAAGGTCCAGGAGGGTAAAACTGGAAGAGCACATCGCCATCCGGGCTCATCTTGTACACCCTCGCGTTCTCATCGTTTCCCCCTGCGACCCAAAGATATTTGCCGTCCCAGGCGAGCCCCAGTGTTAGGGGAGGTACCTCAAAGCTCTTCACCTCCTCCAGCTTCAGCACCTCGGCGGAGACCCCGCCGGCCCCAGCCGTGAGCATCAGGACCAGACAGATGCCGAAAGCCGCCGCCTTTCCCTTCATTCGGTTCCTCCCATAATGTATTACGCGCCGCCATCTGGTTTTCTTTCCCCGCCACACCTGACCCGTTTGAATCTTATCCCTCCAGCGCTCCGCTAGCCAGATTTCACCTTCGCTTCAGCAAGATCGCCATCCCCACCAGCAAGGCGATGACTGTTCCCACAGTCCCGATGATCAAAAGCCTGTCGTCGCCGCCTTCGGTCTGGAGGGGTTGCTCCACCGGAGTGCCTATGGCGTAGAGTCTGCCGTCCTCCGAACCCACATAAATTGTTCCTTTGGCACTTATAGCAGGGGAGGAATAAATTCCTCCACCTGTTTGAAACGACCACTTAAGCGTGTTATCAGGGTTTAAAGCATAAAGCTTATTATCATATGAACCAAAATAAACCACCCCATCAGCGCTTACGGCAGGTGAAGAAACTATCCACCTGCCAGTGAAGAACGACCATTTTAATGAACCATCAGGATTTATAGCAAAAAGTTTTGTGGAACCTGAGTATATGGTTCCATCTGGTGCCACAGCTGGAGAAGAAAAAATATTGCCATTCGTAAAATAAGACCATTTCAACGAACCGTCGGGGCTCAAGGCGTAGAGGTTACCATCTTCTGCACCGAGATATATTGTGCCATCTGGGCCAATAGCGGGTGATGGCCCAAGCGAATAACCGACCTCACGAGACCACTTCAGCGTTGCGTGGTCGCCCTTGTCACAAAGAGCATAGAGTTTATTGTCAGATATACCTTTGTGCCATTCATCCGACGGCCAAACATAAATTGTACCATCACGCGCGATCGCTGGAGAGTTGCTAATTGGCCCATTAATAGCAAACGTCCATTTGAGCCTCGCATGATCGCCTTCATCACAAATGGCATAGAGCTTGTTATCGTATGAGCCGAAATAAATAGTCCCATCACTGCCTATTGCAGGAGGCGAAGAAACCACTCCGCCTGTTTGAAAAGACCACTTTAAAGCGCCATTTGGCTTGAACGCGTAAAGTTTTCCATCGGATGAACCACAATAAACTGTCCCATCTTGTGAGACTGTTGGGGAGAAAAACCAGTACCCAGAGTTGTAGCTCCACCTCAAAGTGCCATCATCATCAAGAGCGAGGAGTCCATTAGGGCCAAAATAAATCTTTCCATCTGGCCCAATTGTAGGCGAAGATATGTACCACCCTCCAGTCGTGGGATACTGCCACTGCAATGTGTTATCCTGTGCTCCGACATAAGGACTTTGTCCGGTATTTCGGATATCATGCCGAAACTTCGGCCAAGCTGAATTAGCTAGCCCACCATCTGCCACAACTGGGTAGCTTAGAAAAAAAGTAGAGATGGCTAAAATTATGATATTGCGAAACATTTCTTAAGCCTCCCACACCACTGGAAGTTGAGTTGAGGAGACCATTGCGCTGTACGTAGTGGTCTTATCGATTGGCTGACCACTTGGGCAATATGCATCAGCGCTCCTGATTGTTACATTTAGAGGTAAAGTCCATGTGGCAAAAAGGGGGTTACAGTACTGCCAACAACCTTTAACATTAACCTCTGCAGCATCATAATACCTCGTGACCTGGGCATATTGGACAAACGGGCCATCTGTTATCACAGGATTTGTATAGTCAGTTTCTTCAGTAACCACGTGCACCCTCCTCGCAGGTATCCCCAGCGAATTGCACAGGCTGACGTACAGGTTTGCAAAGTCGCTGGCGTCGCCTCTCGCCTTCCATATTATCCCACCGTCGCTTCTCCAGTGGCATTGAGAGCTGCTCTCTTCCATCTTCCAGCCCCACGTGGCGCCGCTTGTCTTCCTATTTACATCAAGCACAGCGCCATAATAAGGTTGCTGAGGTGCAACGTGGGTCAGCAGGTTTCTGGCTGCTTCCTCAGGTGTCGAGGCATGGGCTGCTGCGTTTAGGGCAAAAGCCCTCACCATGAGAGAGTTCGGGTTGATGGCGCACCAGTCGACTTTCTTGCCGAAGAGCGGGTGGTAGGTCACTATCGGGACCTTTATCATTTCCAGGTATTCCGCGTTGGAAACCGGCTGGAATGGTCTCATGTTCAGTCCTTCTAACAACACCAGCGTGAAGTCGCTCCCATAGACGCTCTCGGCAACCTCCATGGTCTGGGAATCGAAGCGTGTTCCCTCCATGCGCGGTGAGTAAACAACAAGTTTTCCTTCTCCTTCCAAGCTGCCGCACAACCATGCAATGAGGTATTCCCCAGCCTCCGGTTTCCTCTGCTCTGCACCGATCTCGACGTACACGCTTCCATTCCACCTCATCACTCTGACGGAGTATCTCCTGGACCAAGTTTCGGCCGGCAGCATGTAGAGGAAGAAAGGCAGCGTCTTCACCTCATACGCTGCTGTGTCGCCAAGCGACAGATTTCCTTTCCAGTTGCCCCAACTCAAAGAACCGCAGATGCGTGACGGCATTTCTTCTGGGATACTGCTCATGATACCATCCAACATGGAATTGGCGATTCTCAGGGTGAAATCGGCCGCATTCTCCACGTTTCCACCCTTCGCCCTCACGAGAACATGATATGGGTTGATCGCCCACCTGCTGCTAATAGAGTCCGGTAGGGATATCCTCAGGGTGGCAGAGGCGTTTTCGCCCGGCCCCAGCGTGAGCGAGCGCGGGGTGACCTCGGCCCGTATTCCCGCGGGCGATACCACGGAAAGGGCAACCGGTCCTGAATATCCTCCGATCGACACCACTCCCACCTCGAGTGTCAGGTTCTCCTTACCCCGCCACACCTGACCCGTTTGAACTTCCTCAGTCCAGCGCTCGCCCGCAAGATACGACACATTCACGGTCCCGTAAACAGGCCTGTACACCCTCCAGTAGTACACGTATCTCCTCTCCTTTACCTCGCTCTTCATCTCATAGTAGTAATCCCCCACCTTGGGACTGGATGGCCTCGAGGAGTGAGCCTGATATTCTCCGGCTGATACCTGGATGTCCCGGGCGGCGCAGACCCAGTTGTACGACGGCACGAATATCTCGTTGCGAAGCGCGAAGTAGTATGTGGTGAGCTTGTCTCTGTGGGAGTCTTTCACGTGGTTGATCATAGGCGTCCTGTTTGCATCCAATCCGTACCATGAGGTGTAACTGTAACTGCAGTATTTACATTGGAGAACCCAGCCCCAAACTATCCCGTAAAAGAATACAGAGCAGGTGAAATCGGTTCCCTCAGCCGGCTCTCTGACCGAATATGTTTTGCTCACGATCACAGACCTCGTCATGGAAGTGGACGTATAAACATCACCCACCCTGTAGGCGTTGTAGGTGGATGCTGAAACCTGTACGGTTGAGAATCCCGTCGGCACCCAGCTCCCGCCCACCTGGGCGTACTCCCACCTGTCAACGAGGTAGCCGAGCAGCACGTCCTGATAGGTGCTCCCCGCGTATTCGACCCTGTATCCCTCCCAGCCCCCCGGTGGCGAGGAGCTCGTGGTGCTGACCGTGGTGTACAGCTCCCAGCCAGTTTGCCTGACCTCGGCGCGCACCTCCTGTATTGGACTATGTCCTCTAGAGGCAATCTCCGAGCGTTTCGCCTGCCCCGCGCTTGAGTCCCACTCCAGCCATGAGGATTCTGGCCAGCGATTCTCCATTTCTATCCTGTTAACTATTGGCACAAGCTCCTCAGTCACGGTGCCCGCGTTTCTTTCGAGCGCTACCCCAACGGATTGAACAGGCTCCGCAGACAGCGGGAAGAGGCGTATCCTCACCTTATCCCTGGCAGGCACTGAGAACCACGTGATGTCTCCCTTCATAACGGAGTATCCCGGCACCAGGTTTTCCTCGATTTCAACTGAGGAGTTAACTGTCAGGGCTGTGATCTCTATCCGGTGTTCCCCGGGACCCAGATAATCACCCACAGGTATCGTCACAGAACCTCCCTGAGCGCTGACGGTTCCCGAGTCAAGAAGGATGTTGTCCTCTGTGAAAAGCCAGTACTGCGCAACGCCTCTGCCGAAGTCTATTGTTGCGTGGAAGTACAGCAGGTTGGAATGGATCACCCCGTATACAGTCACAATCCCCTCTTCTGGCGGAGACCCTTTTTCGTCTAGAAACTCGAAAGTTACGCTGGCTATTCTTTCCTCCACCTTTGTGACCGGGTTAAGCAAAACCGGGGCCCTTAGCAGGATCACGCCGGAGGGGATGTGCACGACGGTGGCTTCTACCGTGGATCCGGGCTCCAGCTCCGCACTAAACTCAGCAGGCAGCATATCTCCGGCACCGAAAGACTCCCCAAAAAGAATCGTTTCCACCCTGTTCCCGTCTGGGGTCACCAAAAAGACATCCAGCTCATCCGGAACCGTCCTCTGCCCGCCCCTGTGCTCTAGCAGGATCCACCCGGTCCCACCATCCACCCAGTAACCTCCGGAGGCTATCATATCGACCTTCGGAGGGGAAGGACGGGACAACGAGGGGAGGAGGGTGACAAGAGCTCCAACGGCAGATATTGTAATTGCCACAAGAATGACCACTGCGGTGATGTTTGATACTCCCCTCATCTGGGGTTGCAAAGTACTGCTCTCTTCCTCCTCCACGTTATATTTTCTCTTTTTTTTCAAATAAAAAAACTAACGTGGACCGTTGCGGCAGCAGGGCCGTGTCCCCCTATTTTTCTACCTGGCTGCTCAGCCAATACTCTGCCTCCTTCCTTATCTCCCTTAGGTACTGGTTGAACCCCTCATAGCTCAGGTAGTAGAAGGTCTTCCCTCCTGTCCTTCTTACCGAGATCATCCCAGTTTCCCTGAGCGGTTTAACCAAAACATAAAATTTCTTCTTGCCCGCGGCGGTGCTCAGGTCAAGCTCCAGTATGCCACCCAGCTCCTCCACGGTTTTCGCCCCCTCCCGCAACGCTCTCAGGACTCTCAACGCCTTGGGCTTCAGCGCTGCGCTCTTGGGATGATTCCCATAAGCCAGGTTCAAAAGCCTCTCGGCCCCGCTTCTCTCTTCCATACTTTCACCTTTCAAGGGTAACTTCTCCCTCATTAATAGGTAATTCTGCTATTTAATGCTTATCCAGGGTAATTTTTTTACCCATAATGGCTCCCCCTGCAACACTCACGCCGAATTCTCATTTTCCCGGGTTACCCTTACAAAAGTAACTGGCCTAAATCATCCACCTCCTTTCCTTATTTTTGATTTTTCCGTAACGCCTCTATTTCGGACGGTTACCTTTCATGAGGGATCGGTAAATTTTTCGGCTCTTCCGTAATATATCCTTTAATTTATATTTTATATAATATATACAAAAATTAATATATTCTAAAAAATATATTATAAAGAAAAGCTTAAAAAGCGAGGAATATTATAG
>JAWCKV010000047.1:0-5656 GCA_038851565.1 Hadarchaeales archaeon (SeqCode)
AGGCCAGGAGAAGGGGACTTGGAAGGGAGATGGACCTGATGGAGCTCTAATCAGACGCCGTCCGTCTGTTTTCCTCATCTCTCGCCTTCTCCTCCCCGCCGCCCTCCTTTCCGATGAGCAAGGTGAGCAGCCTCTTCTGGTCTATTTCGGCTCTGGTCCTCCATCCTATGTACAGCAGGCCCTCCTCGTCCTCGCTCAGGTAGCCCCTCCTGATGAAGCGGTCTATCGTCGACTGAACCCTCCACTTCGGGAACTTTTCCTCCAGCACCCTCTCCACTTCCTTCAGCTGTACCTTTCCTCCCCTCACGAGGATTTGCGCCAGGGCGACCGTGAGCATCGCCATGTCGTCTATCCTCCACCCGAACGTGCGCATGTCCGACAGCCTGGGGTTACCCCTCAGCGTCACGAAGTACCTGTCTGACTCAGATGGTTCCTCCCCCTCCCCGACGCGCCTGACCGTGAGGCCGATCCTCTCCAGCTCCGAGTCTAGCACCTTGAGCACCTCCTCGTAGTCCCTTCCCAGGGCCCTCTTCAGCTCCCAGACCTTGGCCCCGGGCTCCAGGTGATGCCTGAAGAGCAGGAGCTGAGCTGCCCTCGCCAGCTTCTCCCTCATCTCGGCCGCATCCTTTTCCTCAGCCACCCTTGACCCTCCTCAGCCACTCCTCCCTGGATATCGAGATCGGCACGGAGAACGTGGAAACCTGTTCGGGCTTCTCGGGCTTGGGGAGCGGCCTCAGTATTATCTCCTCCTCTATCGGCCTGATCTCCATCGTCGCATATCCATAGCTCACGAGGAAGCTCACAATCCATGCCCTCAGCACCGTGCGCTCAAAGCTCTTGTCGGCAATGAACGACCAGTACGAAACCTCGCCCTTCTCTCCGGCATAGTCCCTGAGCTCCCTCCAGCTCTTGTCGAGCAGCGCCACGAAGTCCTCCTCGGAGAGCACCCCCATCCTCGCAAGCTCCTTTCTGGCCAGCTCGTCGGTTATCACCTCGGTTACCTCGAGGCCGCGCAGCCTTTCCTCCATCGACGGGAGATTCTCCCAGTACTCCGTTGCCTCCCTTATGCCTCCCGCGGTCAGGCACTCCACGTCCACTATCGGGTGCCATGACCTCGAAAGCACCTCGGCCAGCTCCCTGGGTGGAAGGGCGTGGATCTTCAGCATGATCAGGAGGGGATCCAGGTAGAGGGCGGAGGACCTGTGCTTTACCCATTCCCCCTGCTGGTAGACCACGTCCGCGAGGCCCAGAACCGCCTGAATGTCGAGGTAGAACTCCTCTTCCTTCCTGAGCCTTGGAAGGAGCTCCCTCAGGCGGTCGAAGAACTCCTTTACCTCCACGTCGAATGGATCGAGCCCCTTCTTCCTGACAGACTCGCACAGGTCTATTATCCTCATCAGGAGCTCCTTCCTGTCCGCTGCCATCAAACCACCACTTT
This sequence comes from Hadarchaeales archaeon (SeqCode), assembly GCA_038851565.1. Classification (GTDB taxonomy): domain Archaea; phylum Hadarchaeota; class Hadarchaeia; order Hadarchaeales; family Hadarchaeaceae; genus JAWCKV01. The sequence continues at coordinate 1,439 of JAWCKV010000047.1, forward strand.
CACCTGGGATGTGCCGGCGATGTTCTGGACCGTTATGACGTTCGGCACGCCCTCAAGGTCTATGAGCTGTCCGGGAGTTATCACGAGGTACTGGGTGCCCTCTCCCTTCATGAACTCTATTATTCCCCTGAATATCGCCTCCCTGTTCCTGGGGTCCAGGTGCGCCTCGAATTCGTCTATGGCCCTTATTGGCGAGCGCATTTTCTGCTGCAGCGCCAGCAGGAAGCACATTATCGCGGTGGTCCTCTCCCCCCCGCTCTGCGTGTAGGCGTCCAGCACCTGCGGCGATGCCCCGCGGAATCCCACGAGGATCTCTATGCCTGCCTCTTCGATGTCCTGGATGTTAGTTACCCTGACCTCCCCTGCAGCGTTAACCTTCTCGAGAACAGCCTTGTATCTCTCTCCGGCCTCCTCTATGAGCTTGGTAATTTCACGCGTCCACCTCACCTTTCTGACCTCCAGCTCCTCCAGCGCCTTCTTCCTGTTTGCGGCCGCGATCTCGGCCTTCGCCTCCAGCTCCTTCAGGGTGCTCTTATAGCTCGTGTACATCCGCTCCACCTCCGGCGAGACGTCCGCGAGTGTTGCGAGCTGTGCGTTTACAACCTTCAGCTCGTCAAGGACATCCTGCGGCTTCCTCTCGGTCTCCACCCGCTCGCCGACCTGTGAGGCCTCAGCCTCCAGCTCCTCCAGCTCCCTTCTCGCCCTCCTCAGCTCTGTGCTCAGCACGGACATCTCCTTCTCTATAAGTTCCCTCCTGAATCCGAGCACGGCCCCCTTCACCCTGAGCTCTATGTACTCCTCCAGCACCTTCCTCGACTCGTCCTTCATGTTCGCAAGGGCGCCCCTGAGCTCCCTCGCCTTCCTCTCCAGGTCCTCAGCGGTTCTCCTCAGCCCGGCAACATCGGACGCGGCGCCCGGCACCGATCTCCCGATCTTCAGGTGCGCCTCCGCCTCTCCGAGCGACCTCTCGATGTCCATCAGCCTCTGGTAGGCAGATTCGATTTCAAAGTCCATCTCCTTCAGCTTCTTCTCCATTCCTGCCTCGGCCTTCCCGCACGACTCGAGTTCAGATGAGACCTCCCCGAGCTCGGAGTTGAGTTCCTCGATCCTCGCCTTCAGCTTGCCCACAGCCTCCTCCTGCTTCCTGCACTTCGCCCATGCGTACTCCACCTCAAGCTCCCGTTTTTTCTCGCCCAGCGCCTGCTTTCTCTGGAAGCGCTGGTACTCAGCCTCCCAGTACCTCATGGTCTCCCTCGCCTTCTCGAGCAGGCTTCTGGTTGCCTCCTCCTCGCTGAGGGTATGCGATAGCTTCTCCCTTGCCTCGAGGATGCGGTCCCTGTACTCCCTCAGCCCAACAGCCTCCTCAACCAGCCTGAGCCTCTCCTTTGGGTCTATCGCCCCGAAGAGGTCCACCATGTTCTGGTGCATTATGATGAGCATGTTGTCGGGATTTATGGATAGCCTTCCGAGCAGCCTCAGGACCTCCCCCTTCACCACGGTGCGCCCGTTTATCTCGTGCCAGTACGTCCCGTCCCTCCTCAGATACCTGGACAGCACCACCGTGTCAGAGTTTATACCCGGCACCGGCCTCCTGCCGTTCTCCGGGGTGTTGTCGAAGACCACGCTGACCCTCGCCATGTCCTCCCCCCTGCGTATGAGGTCGCTCAGCCTCCTCGAGCGCTCTGTGTAGGTCTGGCCGAGCGCAACGGAGAGTCCGAGCAGGATGGACGACTTTCCGGCCCCGTTCGGCCCGCATATGAGGTTGAGGCCGGAGGAAAGCGGGATCCTGCTGTAAGTGTGGGACATGAAGTTCTCAAGTATGATCTCCCTTATCATTCCGCCGTTCATGGTCTTCGCCATTTTTTAATATGTCCACTCAACTTTAAGAGAGCCGATATAGAGCAATTTGGGTGATGGTTTGGTCCTGGTAGCCAAGATATTCGAGGTGAAGGAGCCTCTGGACATGAACACCGCCGCAAGGAAGCTGAAGCACTTCAGGGAAGAGGAGCCGCGGCAGGTGGGTGGAAAGGAAACTAAACTTACCACTGAGATAATCGATCTGAAGATGGAGGCGGGCGCGCTGAGTGGAGTCTTCAGCAAGGACTTCGTCCTGTCCAGGTATTACAGGCGGGGCCTGGTGGAAACGGTTGTGACGGAGGAGGTGCCATTCATCTTCAGGAGGAGCGAGAAGAGATCCTTTCTCATAGTGCTCGCTCCGTCGAAGGCCAGAGGTGTGAAGAAGCTCCTTACGAACTACGTCGCGAACAGGCTCAGCGAGATACTCTTCATAAAGACAGGGGCGATCGTGGAGGCGAGGATAAAGCACGAGACCCTGAAGACCCTGCACGAGTCGAACCCACGCGCCACGAAGCTGATATGGTTTGACAACGTCGACATCCCGGACATAGGAAAGCTCGCGCTTGCCGGATCAGGTCTGGCTGACACAAATCTTTATCATGAGTACCTGAAGCACGGACAGATATGGTATGTGGTCTTCGAAGTCCAGAGGAGGGGCATGACCGTGGGGATAACCAGGAACTGCGTAGTGACGCTCTTCACGCGGGTTGAGGTAAAGGAGTTTCTGACCTACATCATGGACGAGGTTCTGCCGCTTATTTCATGAGGATCGCTGGCCCCGCTTCCGTCCGGCTTCGAGCAAAAATTTAAAAATTGATGAAAACGCCTTTTTAGGAATTGGGCCCCATATCCTGCCATCATTGGGCGTTTTTTATGTAAAAACAATTTTTTTGCTTGTAACATCTTTCTTTAAGGGTCAAAAAGTGGCTCACGGTTCATAAAATGATTTTCCATTTTTGAGTTCTCCGGCGACCTCCCTCCTCCAAACCGGGATAAAAAGACACCTGAAGAGGTTCATCGGTGAAACAGTGGCCGAAATTGAGGAGCTCGAAGGGGTTGGCCCTGCCATCGCGGAGAAGCTGAGGCAGGCGGGCTACGACTCCGTGGAGAGCATAGCCGTGGCGACGACCGGGGAACTCATGGAGGCAACGGAGATAGGCATGCGCATGGCCGTGAAGATAATCAACGCTGCGCGCGAGGCATCGAAGATGGGGTACGAGAGGGCAATCGATGTTCTTGAGAGGAGAAGGAGCCTAGGGAGGATCAGCACGGGCAGTCAATCGCTGGATAAAATTCTCGGCGGCGGCGTGGAAACGCTCGGGATAACGGAGCTTTTTGGGGAGTTCGGGAGCGGGAAATGCGTGGCAGGGCATGTGCCTGTTTTTTACTTCAATTCTGAGCTTCCGCATATCGAGCCCATTGAAGATGTCTACAATAAATACAGGGCAATTTCTGGGGAAGTGCCGTTTGAAAACGGGTTTATCGTGCATACCCCAGGCCTGGAGGTTTTGGGATTCGTCGGTGGCCACTTTAAAAGAGTTAGGGCTCCCATGATCTATCGAGAACGGGTAGGGAGAATAATACGTTTGACAACCAGGCGGGGAAGGGTGCTTGATCTTTCTGGAATGCACATGTTGCTTTCTTTTGATGGAGGGTTGAAATGGAAGAGAGCACACGAGCTGTCTGTTGGAGACGCTGTGGCGGTTCCAAAAAGGGTTGACGATTGGTCCGTCGCGCATCCCGGGATCGGAGAGGACGACGCGTATTTCCTCGGGTTTTTCGTCGCAGAGGGCACTGGAAACCCGCTTTCAGTTGTCACATCAGACCCCAGCCTGAGGGACTGGGTGGTTGAATACGTTAAGCGAAGATTTGGTTTTGCGCCAACCGTTAGGGAGATCAGGAGAAAAAGCGTGAGTTATAAAATTCTTCTGAGAAAAAAGGTCGCCGAGGAGTTGCTCGGAGAACTCTCCTTGGAAAAGGCTGGGGACAAGCACGTTCCAGCGTCCGTGCTGGCCGGAGATATGAGTTTAGTCAAGGCCTTTTTAGCAGGATATCTGGAGGGCGATGGATACCTCTCGGGCGGCGCTGTGGAGTTCGCCACAAAAAGCAAACGTCTGGCGGTCGAGCTAGGGTATCTGTTCTTGAGGATGGGAATCCATTTGTCGAAATCTCAGAAGGTGGTTAAGGGGGTGCCGTATTTCAGGTTATTCATAACTGAGGACGACAGGCACAGATTGGCCGACCTGCCGTTTAAGTCCAAGGTTGCGCCCAGGAGGACCAGAGTACAGGCTCAGTGGCATGGATATCCCGGCGAGATGGCAGTTTACCTCAGAAATTTATACAAAGAAACGCTGGGCGGGG
>JAWCKV010000048.1:0-5171 GCA_038851565.1 Hadarchaeales archaeon (SeqCode)
GAGCTGTTTCTCATCTGCCAGCACGCGAGCGCACTCCAGCATGACGGCAACTCCTGAGGCGTTATCATCGGCTCCCGGCGATCCCTCTCTCCTCACTGCGAGAAGGGGCGAAAGGCAGGCGGGAATGAAGAACAAACCACATGATGCCCAGGCCACCTCCCACGGAAGCCCTACGAAAAGCCTGGTGAGGAGGAGAAGCGTGATGACCGCCAGCAGGGGCCTCACGGCAAACCTTCCGTAGAGGAAGATAGGGCGCCATCTGATGCATGGGGCGGTATCGTAGTGCGCTGAGATCGCGAGCCTCATCTTGGGTTCCCTCACGATCTTCCTTGCGATGACGTTCCTGCTCTCCGAGGACGGCAAAAGCCATTTGACCGAGAATCCCAGAGCAAGCGCGGCTGCCCATACGATCATGGATTGAAACGGGCCCAAAATCAGTGTCGCGAGAAAGGAGGATAGAAATATGAGCCGGGAGACCCTGACCACGGTGGAGCGTCTCTTAAATCTGAATCTCTGAACGTCAACCTCCAGGCCGAACTCCCTGAACCTCCCTGCTATGTACTCGGCCGCCATCTGCTCCCCGCGGGTGCCGGCGATCCTCGGTCCTATCTCATACGCCAGCTTGTCTATGTGCTCGAATGCGTTCTTGAGCTCGAATTCCATGGTTTCACAACCTAATTAATATCACGGCCCTCTAATTTTCAATTGCGGGGGTAGCCAAGCCAGGTCAACGGCGCGAGACTCAAGATCTCGTCCCTTAGGGGTTCGGGGGTTCGAATCCCCTCCCCCGCACCATCAAACTCCACCAATCCTTATACGCCCGGCAAACGATTTTTACGGGTGGGCGCATGCTCGACGAGTTTCTACGGACTTTCCTCTCCCTTTTCGTGATAATGGGGCCCTTCGCCAGCACCCCCGTCTTCATCTCAGTGGCGGGCAGATCGAGGCAGGGGAAAATAGCTGTGGCGACCAGGGCCGTCCTCATAGCCGCGGCGGTTCTTTTCGTTTTTCTTTTCGTGGGGCACTACATCCTGATGGCCTTCATGATAGACTTCAACTCCCTGAGGGTCGGCGGCGGAATAATACTCGCCATACTGGGAGTTGAGCTTGCGCTCGGATTTTCCTTCAGGGGAAGGAGGAAGTACACTCCCGCCGTGGTCCTTATCGGGACGCCGCTTCTGACCGGTCCGGGGGTAATCGTGACCACTATGATATTCGTAAACGAGTACGGGCATCTGGTCACCGCGCTGGGAGCTGTGGCCGCGCTTTTGCTAAGCTGGCTTATCCTCCTCATATCTGCCGGCATAATCAGGATGATCGGAGAATCCGGCGTCGAGATCCTCTCCACGGTGACCGGCATAATGCTCGTGGCTGTAGCCGTCAATTTCATCGTTACCGGACTCGCGGGATTTGCCTGACCCTTATCCGGGCCTCATCGAACGGGACATGCCGCGCACGGGTAGCCTGGCATGTGGCTCGAAACCTATTTAGGCTTCGCTGGGGATTGTCTCAAATGTTCAGGGTGAAAAAATGCCAGCGCCAACTGGCCCAACGAATCCCGTGCTCAAAAGGCTGATAAGGGAGCTGCGCAGGGCGGGCAGGGAAAACAGGGCGCCTATATGGGCGGAGGTAGCGGAGAGACTCGAGAGCCCCAGGAGGAGGAGGGCGGAGGTCAACCTGAGCGAGATCAACAGGCATGTGGAGGACGGAGGAACCGCTGTGGTCCCTGGGAAGGTCCTGGCGGCCGGCAGGATATCCCGCCCGGTTACCGTGGCTGCCTTCAGCTTCTCTGCCTCAGCAAGGCGCAAGATACTGGCAGCCGGAGGGAGGGCGATATCGATATTGGAGCTTGTAAAGGAAAACCCAAAGGGGAAGAATGTGAGGCTGATGGGGTGATGCGATGCTGGTCATAAACGGAGAGTGCCTCATCCTCGGGAGGCTGGCAAGCTTCGCCGCAAAGCAGCTCCTGAGAGGGGAGAGGGTGACGATAGTCAACGCAGAAAAGGTCGTGGTCTCAGGTAGGCGGGAGGACATCCTTGACACCTACAGAAAATGGTTAGAAACGAGGAATATAGCCAACCCGAGAAAGGGACCATTTCACCACAAGAAGCCGGATGCCCTCGTGAGGATGGCGATCAGGGGAATGCTTCCGTACGACAGGCAAAAGGGACGTGAGGCTTTTCGCAGGCTGAGGGTCTATGCCGGCATCCCAGAGGAACTCGCCGGAAAGGAAATGATCACTGTTCCAGACGCAAGGCTCGAAAAGCTGGGCACAAAGAAGTACATCCGGATCTCCGATATCAGCAAACATCTGGGGGGAGGCGCATGAAGACCGTGATAGCGACAGGAAGGAGAAAGGAAGCCCTGGCGCGGGCAGTGCTCAAGAAGGGCAGCGGCAGGGTGTACGTCAACGGCCGGGCGCTTGAGACGATGGAGCCCGAACTGGCAAAGCTCAAGATGATGGAACCGCTCATGCTTCTTCCCGAGCTATCGAAGAGCGTTGACATAGAGGTAAGCGTGGAAGGGGGTGGAGTGATGGGCCAGGCTGATGCCGTGAGGACGGCGATCGCAAGAGGGCTGATAAAGTGGTCCGGGGACGAGAAGGTAAGGGAAACCCTAAAGCAATACGACTGGTCGCTCATCAAGAGCGACGTGCGCTTCAAGGAGCCCAAGAAGCCGGGTGGCCCTGGAGCGCGCGCAAAGTTTCAGAAGAGCTACAGGTGAGGTGGTCCCCATGAAACCCATAAGGTGTATGAGCTGTGGAAAACTTCTGGGGGACAAGTACAAGGAGTTTGACGAGCGGGTGAAGAACGGAGAGGATCCGAAAAGGGTTCTCGATGAGATGGGACTGAAGAGGTACTGCTGCAGGTCCACAATGCTGACCAGCATCGATCTCACCGACGAGATAGCCAAATACAAGAAGTGATGTCAACATCCTTTTGAGCTGAAAGCCACATTTTAATGGTAGCATGCCAAATGAATGGTACCTCGAGTTCGTGGACAGGAGGTACAGCCCCTCGGATACGGACATAAGGGCGCTGTTTTACTACGAGCCGGCAAGGGAGATCTCCAGGGAGGACGCGGTAGGGAGAATAGCATCGGAGAGCTCCTCCGGAACATGGACCACGCTCGCCAGGATGCCCCGGCTGCTTCCCAAGGTGAAAGCGTATGCATACTGGTACGATGAAAGATACGCGAAGGTGGCGTATCCGCTGACGTGTTTTGAGAAGGGCTCCATCCCGGCGCTTATGAGCGCGATCGGCGGCAACATCTACGGCATGAAGGCGCTTAGGAACCTGAGGCTCATTGACGCCGAGCTGCCGGAGGAATACCTGAGGGGGTTCAGGGGCCCCACGTACGGCAGGGAGGCCATAAAAAGGATATTCAGAAAAAAGTCAGGTCCGATCACAGCTGTCGTGCCTAAGCCCAAGATAGGATACACGGCAGAGGAACACGCAAAGGTCGGATATTCCATATGGCTGGGAGGAATTGACTGCCTCAAGGACGACGAAAATCTCACGGACCAGGACTTCAACCGGTTTGAGGAGAGGGTTAAGCTGGTCGCAAAATACAGGGACAGGGCTGAAAGGGAAACTGGAGACGTCAAGGACGCCTTCCTGAACGTCACCGCGCCGAACCTCAGGGAGCTGGAGAGAAGGATAAAGCTCGTCCACGACCACGGTTTCAGGTACTTCATGCTCGATGTGGTTGTCAGCGGCTTCACAGCGGTTCAGACCGCCGCAGAGCTTGCCCACGACTACCGGATGGCCATCCACGGGCACAGGGCGATGCACGCCATGTTCACGAGAAATCCCAGTCACGGCATGTCAATGCTCTTCCTTGCCAAGCTCATGAGGCTCATGGGGATCGATCAGCTTCACATAGGAACGGTAATAGGAAAGCTCGCAGGGGAGAAAAGGGAGATCATGGCAACCAAGGAGGTCATAACCAAGATGGAGGTCGATGAAATACCCGGCCTGAGGATGCCGCAGAGGTGGGGAAGGATAAAGCCGATGCTTCCCGTGGCCTCGGGTGGGCTGCATCCGGGGATTCTGCCCGAGCTGTTCAGGATATACGGGACCATGGACCTGGTGATCCAGCTGGGGGGAGGGACTCAGGGGCACCCAATGGGCGCAGAGGCGGGGGCGAGGGCAGTGATCCAGGCAATCGAGGCTTGCAGGACGGGAGTAAGCCTCAGGGAGTACGCAGAAAAACATAAGGAGCTGAGGGCAGCGCTGGAAAAGTGGGGGAGGGAAAGGCCGAGGTAGGTGTGCAGGATGGCCTATCAGGTTGACCTCATATCTCCTTCAGAAAAGGAAAGGCTGTTTGAGGAATATTCGGATCGCTATCTTTACACGAAGAAGGCGAACATATACGGGTGCTGCATAAAGCTCCTGACGGATCTGGAGGACGTGAGGGATCTGTGGGAGGAGAACTTCTACACGGCTGATGAGAACATCAGATCGCACGGAAGGCTTGTGGTCCTCAGGGAGGAGGGGAAGCCGATGTGGGTGAAGTACGACCCCTACACAAATACGGCCTTCCTCATGAACGTTGACTACTACGGGTGGATCAAGAGCATCGCGCTGGCGGTTGCGGGGGATGTCCTCGAGGACGAGCACGGGATATACTCGGTTCACGGCGCGGCGATAGACGTGGGCGGCACGGGGGTCTCTATCATAGCCCCGCCGAAGACCGGAAAGACCACGCACTCCTGGGGCCTGCTTAGGCTGAAGGAGTCAAGGCTGATAACAGATGACTGGTACTTCGTTCGCCTCCACGAGCGGGGTGCGCTGGCCTTCGGGTCAGAGAAGAACTGCTACGTGGAGGCCGACATAGGGAGGATATGGAAGGAGTACGAGGGAATCCTGGAGAAGGCGATGTTCGACAGGAGCGGAAGGGCCATAGTCAACGTGAGGTGGGCGGTAGGGGGAGGAGGGGTCATCTCCATGACTACCCTCAGAAAGATCATCATGCTGAAGAGGGAGAGCGGGGACAATGTCATATCGAGGAGGCTCAGCACGGATGAGGCGATGGACTACCTCCTCAAAAACGACTTCTGCAACCCTCACCAGCTCGTCAGGGACGAGAGAAAGCTCAGGCTGAGGAGAAGATTTTTTGAAAGGCTTTTCAAGGTAACAGATGTTTTTCTCGTGAACACCGTGAGGCCA
>JAWCKV010000049.1:0-5122 GCA_038851565.1 Hadarchaeales archaeon (SeqCode)
GGCACAGGAAGAAAATGATGGAAGCCGAGAGCGCATAGGTCCTAGATTTGGATAGGCAAGTTTTTTGTGTTCAAAAGGTCGCGCCCAAGCCAACCTTTTTATAATATCAGCGCCCAGTTCAGCGATTAACATGCGCATAGAGAGCTATCCGGTAGGCGAGTTCCAGCGATACGAATGCTGGGATGACTACGGCTGCTCGGTCGTGGCAAGCGCCGTGGTCGAGAGGCGCGAGGGCTATGCCTACCTGAAGGACATCAACGTTAGCTCCGGGCACAGGGGGAACGGAATAGGAACCGAGCTTCTGAACCAGATAATATTGGACTTCGGCGGCATGCACATCATCGCGGATGTCTTCGTGGACAGGCTTCCATGGTATGAAAGGCACGGCTTTGAGGAAATTGGGAGAAACAGCCACCTTGTGAAGGTCGTCAGGTACCCCTGAGCCAGCGAGGGGGCAGAGCGCTCATTAATTTATAGCGGTTGAGAGATTCTTCGGGGTCGTGGGGTAGACTGGTCCATCCTGCCGGCTTTGGGAGCCGGTGACCCGAGTTCAAATCTCGGCGACCCCACCACAAAACAAAAAAATCCGCTGGCAGATGGATTCTGAGGATCATGAGAAAAGCAGCGATCACCCTGGCGGCGACTCTGTTGCTGTTCTTGTTCCTGGGCCTATCAGCGGACAGCGTGTCCGCGCAGGAAGATCCGACCAGAGTCAGGGTGGGTGTCTGGATAAACAACATTGAGAAGGTCGACGTCCCCTCTCAGACCTTCACCATAGATTTCTACATATGGTTCAAATACGCCGACGTGAGGCCGGACATTGAGTTTCTGAAGGGTTCACCGACAATGACCCTCATAACCGAGGAGGTGCGTGGTTCTGAGAACTACCTGGAGTACCGCGTTAGAGGCGTCTACGTCGGGTCGCTCAACTTCAGGGATTTTCCGTTCGACGAGCACATCCTTGCCGTGGAGCTGGAGGACAAACGGCTCGGCGCGGGTGAGCTGGTTTTCGAGCCCGACCTGGAGGAAAGCGGTGTGAATCCGGACCTCACCGTTCCCGGATGGGAGGTCAAGGATTTCGTGCTCAGGGTTGAGGAGCATGTGTATCCCGATGAGAACTATTCGAAGTTCGTCTTCGGCGTCACGGTTTACCGCTCAAAGGTCTCGGCGCTATTCAAGGTCTTCTTCCCGATCATAATCATCACGTTGATCTCACTCCTATCCTTCGCCATATCTGTGAAGAACTTCGGGCAGCGGGTGGGAATATGCGTCACGACACTGATGTCCGCCGTTGCCTACCACCTCGCAGCGCTGAGCGGCCTGCCGTCCCTCGGCTACCTGACGCTCTTCGACAGAATAATGCTGGTCGTGTACACCCTCTTCCTGTACAACCTCATGGTATCGGTTCAGGCGATGAGGCTGGTTGAGGCGGGAAAGGTTGGGAAGGCGGAGGAGTTTGAGACCAGGATGCAGAACCTCTTGCCGGTCTTTGCAGTGGTTATGTTCCTCATCTACGTGTTAGTGCTAGGATTGCTCTAGATGCAATATCCTTAATACCAGGCGGCCGGCCGTTTGACTCACGCTGGAGGTGAATCCTCAAAGGCCAAAAGCTGCAACGCCTCGGTCCAAGATCTCGTCATCGCCACGGCCCCCACCGCCTGGTATTAGCGTGAAGTGATTTTTATTCAGTTTGACACAGCCTTTATTTAATTCTGTCGTTCTTCAATACGTACAGTTATTTATTCAGGATGTGACATAACCGGTAAGACAGGTGGTCGGTTGGGAGAGAGGGGAAAGGTAGTGAGCAGGGAGGAGGCCGTGGTCAAGTCAGTGCAGCGCTGGCTGGGCAATCCAGTTTCGAAGTCTTTTCTAAGGTTCGTGTGCGGCAGGGGATCTGACGGCAGAAGCAGGCTCGATATGGCCATCAGGAGGTACGCCGGGGAAGATGTCCAAATGGGGTTCAGGGACAGGCTGGCCTCCCTGATAGTCGAGGCGGTCCTATGGAGGGGGTCGAGCGCATTTGGATACGGGGGCGCTGACCTCAGGAAGTATATGGCAGATCCTGTGATCCGACGCGGCATGGTGAACGTGTTGGAGGGAATAGCTAAATACGGCGCGAGGAGGCCCTTCACCTCTGTTTCTCCCTTTCTGGTCGTGTGGAACTACACAAAGCTCTGCAACCTGAGGTGTGAGCACTGCTACGAGAACGCGGGCCCATCACAGGCCCCCGATGAGCTCACCACGGAGGAGGCGATGAGGGTGATAGACGAGTTCGAGGAGGCAGGAGTCGTGGCCATAGCGTTCTCGGGCGGCGAGCCGTTGATGAGGAAGGACATATTCGACGTGGCGGGCTATGCCAAGCAGAAGGGATTTTTCGTCTCTGTGGCCACGAACGGGACCCTGATCACGCCCGAGGTCGCCAGGAAGATGAAGGGGGTGTTCGGTTACGCGGAGATCTCGCTCGACGGCTTCGAGGAGGTGCACGACAGGTTCAGGGGAATCCCAGGTTCCTGGAGGCGGACGTGCGAAGGGATAAGGAATGCTGTGGCCGAGGGAATAGACACGTGTGTGGCGCTCACCGCGACCAGGTACAACCTCAATGAGATACCAAAGCTCATAGACTTCGCCGAGAAGGATCTGGGAGCCAACAGGGTTATAATGTTCAACTACGTTCCGACCGGAAGGGCCAGGGAGATAATCGACCAGGACCTGGATCCGGATCAGAGGTACGAGCTCCTGAAATACCTCTACAACAGGATGATGACCGGTGAGTGCAGAACCCTCGTTTACTCGACCGCTCCCCAGTACTCCATGGTCTCACTGGAGTTCGCCGAGAAGGGGCATGAGGACATGGGACTGGTGTCAACGCACTTCACCTCCGAGTCCGCCATGAAGGCGCTGCGCGGGAGGACGAGGAGCCTGGCGGACTTCCTCGGCGGATGCGGCGCGGGGAGGCTCTACTGCGGGCTTGAGCCCAACGGCGACATAACGCCCTGCGTCTTCATGCCGATAAAGATAGGGAACATAAGAAAGGACAGGCTCAGGGACGTATGGCATAACTCCGAGGTGCTGTGGAAGCTGAGGGACAGGGATTCGCTGCGGGGATGCGGCGTGTGCGAGTACAGATACGTATGCGGCGGGTGCCGGGCAAGGGCATACGGATACTACGGGGACGTTACGGGCCCGGACCCAGGATGCCCGGTCAACAGGCGCTACTGGGAGGAGCTGAAGGGGACCGGCCGCACCTCACAGCCCGCGGCCTCGTAGGGATCCAATTCGCTAGCTTCTTAACCACGTCCACCGTATCCTCTTTGGGACAGCATGGAAGCTGAAATCCCCGTCGTCAAGGCCCAGCTTTACAAGGGCAAGGTAGTGGTATGGGATGAGTCCCAGGCGAACCAGCTCTACCAGAGCGGTTGCTATGGGAAGCCGCTCAGCGGCGGGAGGCTTCAGCTCGCCCCAGTTGAGGCGCTTTACCTGATGGACAGGGGAAAGCTGAAGGTGATCGACGAGGATGGAAAGGAGCTGGGGTTCAAGGAGCTATCTGAGAAGTTTGCAGATGTAGACAGGGACATAATGCTGAAATACCTCGTGTACTCCGACCTTCGCTCGCGCGGATATGTGGTGAAGACCGGGCTGAAGTTCGGCGCGCACTTCCGCGTTTACGACAGGGGCGAGAGGCCCGGGGACACTCACTCGAAGTTCCTTGTACACGCGGTTCCGGAGGGCATCAGGCTCACCCTCACCGAGATAGCGCGGGCGGTGAGGCTGGCGCACAGCGTCAGGAAGAAGATCCTGTGGGGAATTGTGGACGACGAGGGCGATGTGACCTATTATTCCCTGACTCGGGAGAGGCCCTAGTCCTTGAGCATGAAATCCTGGATAACTTCCCTTGCCTTTTCCCTCTTCATCTGGTGCTCGGAGAGGAAGTGTTTAACCCTCTCGGCGAGCATCGCCTTGCACTCTCCGCATATGAGATCCCCGTTTCTGCATCTCCTCTCGATCTCCGCGAGCTTCCTGTCGTCCGGTTCAAAGAGGAAGTAGAAGTATCCGTATACCGAGCACACATCAGGCTCTCCCCCCTTTTCCCTCTGCTCCCTGACGGTGCCCCTCCCCCCGGTGAATGCGTTCATGACCTTTTTCGCGGCCACCTCTGGAGAATCGGTCGTGAATATGCACGTCTCCGGCTCGCTCGCGCTCATCTTTCCACCCTTTCCGAGCCCCGGTATGAACTTGCAGTGGATCTGGGCGGGCTTGTGGAATCCCAGCTTTGGGGCTACATCCCTGCTCGGCCTCCAGTACGGGTCCTGGTCTATGGCCGCAGGTATTAGGCACGGCATGTTTTTTCCCTTCAGAACAGATGGGAAGAAGCACGGGGCGGCCTGCATCGCGGGGAAGAATATCATGCCTATGTTGTTCTCGTTCGTGAAGCCGAACACCGCCTTTGCGGTGGACAGGGTTATGTGCTTAGCGACCTGTATTGCGGTTCTGTACAGGGTCTTCGCGTATTCAACATCTGAGAATATGAAGGTCTTCCCCCTCTCAAAGCCGCACGCTATAACGTCCAGTGCGTTCTCGTAGGTGAAGCCCATCGCCTCCTGGAGCGACATCTCCCTTTTGAACAGGAACTTCTCATCGTCTGTCATCTGGAAGTAGAGCTCTGCGCCGAATGATTCCTGCAGATGTCGCGTGAACATCCAAGGTATGAGGTGCCCTAGGTGCGTGTGCCCTGAGGGCCCTCTTCCTGTGTAGAGGTAGAACTTCTCTCCCTTCTCGTACATGTCGAGGATCCAGTCCAGGTCCCTGTGCGAGAAGAATATGCCTCTCCTGAGAAACAAGTGCAGCCCTCCGGCGTGCCTTTCCAGCCTCCTCAGGAGGGCAGTGTCTATTCGCTTGGTGCCGAACTGCTTCATCAGCTTCTCATAGTCAACCTTCCCTCTGACCTCCCAGGGGGTTACGACGAACCTCGGCATGGCAAGCCCTCTCTTTCAGCATTCAATTGGCATGGGCGCATATTAACGTTGACTGGGGTCACATACTTAAGCATTCATGACGAGATAATCTCGCGCGATGAGGAGCCTGGCTTAGCTGAACTGATGATGTGGATTTTGAGTTCCGAGCG
>JAWCKV010000050.1:0-5112 GCA_038851565.1 Hadarchaeales archaeon (SeqCode)
ACTTTCGCACGTTGGGTCTTTAAAACGGTATGCCATCATCGGTCGTTTCACATGGTTGACGGATATCTTTTCACATAGAGTTCTGCGAGGTCGGTCAGGTATGAAGGGAATCCTGACGGAGATGTGTATACCGCTATGGAATACTTTCCGTGGTACCACACGTACCCCTCGTACTCCTCTCCTTTGGAGTACTTCACGACCGTGCTCCCGCCGAGCTTCACGAGCTCGAAGGTGTAGTTTTCTATCTCAGGGGTGTTTGAGATGAACACCTCCCCGCAGACGTCCAGCATCTGCACGATCACGGTGTTATCGCCGGATGTGTAGCTCGCCACCATCACGGTGACCGGGGTGCCGTCCGGGTACTGGGATGGCGTTATTGTCGGCTCGCCCGCAACGAGGTCGTCGGGAAGTCCCTCGGTTATGAACTCGGGCGCGGGATATTCGTTCTCGGGCGGCTCGTATCCCATCAGGAGCTCGAGGGGCTGTCTCCGCTCCTCCCCGGGCCGCGTTCCAGCCAGGATGAGCAGCGCCGCGACCGCTGCCACGGCCACAAAAGCCGCTGCCGCCAGAAGTTTTTTATTCATCCTCGTTTTCATTGACATCTTCACCACGGCCCCTCCGGTTCCCCCTCTTCCTCCTCTGGCGGTGGCGGTGGAGCGCTCACGGTTATCCTGAGGCTGTAAAATGAGGAAAGCCCTCCGTCGTCTGTTACCCTGAGAGTGACGGTGTACGTGCCAGCCGATGAGTACCTGTGCGTCGGGTTCTGCAGCGAGGATGTCGTTCCGTCCCCGAACTCCCAGTGCCAGGCCACTATTGTCCCGTCGCTGTCCGTGGATCTGTCCGTGAAGACGACCGTGGTATCGGTGTTCGGGTAGCCGGGGGAGTAGGTGAACATCGCCTCAGGTGGGGCTCCGACCCTGGACTCTATTTTTGCCACGGCCTCGTTGTTGCCCTCGTCGCTCTCCTCAACCGCGCCCTCGGGGTCAACGCTGATTGTGACAAGGTTCATGCCGCGCGGCAGGGTCATCGGGATAGATACCTTCGCCACGTTTCCGGCGCTCACCCCATCAACCCGGCGGGTCGTTGTGCTCTCTCCCGCCGTCACGACCACGTTGAACCCTCCCGCGCTTACGGTCCCCGCGTTCAGCACCCTCACGACCAGCAGCCCTAGGGTTTCGTTGTACTCAACGTCTCCTTCAGAAACCGTAAGGTCGGGCAGCGTCTTCAGCGCGCTCTCGGCCTCGGTCCTCTGCGGAACATTAGGTGCGCCGGTGCTGACTGTCTCGCACGTTATCTTATAGCTTCCATCGCGGGGCGGGGTCCACGTCGTTGACACGGATATCGTCTCGCGGGGAGCCACCGACCCCACCTTCACCATCACGATGGACTTTATATCGCGGACCTCCATGGTCTCCTCAATCAGGGCCCTCAGCTTGGTCGGAACGGCGACGATCCCCCCGAGGCCGCCCCTGATCGGCTTATCCCCGTTCCTCAGAAGCGCCCCGATCTGCAGCTGGTTGTCCTCAGTTGCCCCGACGAACAGCTTCATCAATCCCGCGTTCTCAACGTTCTCGCGCATCAGCCTGAAGGTCCTCCAGCCGCTTGTTTTTACTATGCCGACGAAGGGGGCGATCAGGGAGACCTTCCACCTGTAACTGGCAAGGACTGCGCCCCCCTCATCGAGAGAGCCCCCGGAGAGAAGGTCCTGCAGGCCCGGCAGCGTGCAGCTCACCGCCCTGCGTTTAGTGACAATGGAGGCCCTGGCCGATCCGTCTGTCCTCTCTATCTCCAGGAGGAAGGCATCCTCGCGCAGCGGGCTCTCAAACGACCACCTGAACTCCGGCCTGATGTCAAAAGTTCTTTCAAAGTTCTCAGGCTCCGGAGTCGGTGGAGAATCGCTCACGTAGGTTATGGTGTCCCGGGCAGCCTCGCTGATGTTGCCCGCCATGTCCACAACCTGATAGTAAACCGTGCCAGTGCCTGGGTTGATCTCCCACGATCTCGTCCTGGCCGGAGTTTCCCACCCGCTCCAGTTCACTCCGTCGTTGCTATACCTGGCGCCCACAACCGGTGAGGCCTGGTCAAAGTAACTTAGGTAGAGCACGACCTGGGTGCTCCTGGTCGACCCGTTTCCGTCGTTTATGGTTATCGAGCAGGTGGGCGGTTCGTTGTCGAAGGTGAAAGAGGCCTTCACTCCTGGATTCTCAGAGTTCCCCGCGTTGTCCGTTGCCATTGTGCTTATCGTGTAGCTCTCTCCGGAGTCGAGCAGGTTCTGCGGCAGGGTGTAGCGCCAGGTGTTGTCGTTCCTTGAGAACGATGTCAGAAGCCAGGAATTATCGCCGCCGGTCTGTGCCCACCCGCTGGCGGTCAGATATGCCCCGTCGGACTGGCGCCTTACCATCATCCTGACGCTGTCCACGCCCGTGAAGTAGTCGCCTGCAGCGCCGGTTATCTGCTCCACCGATTTCAGATACGAGCCGTCCCCAGGATATGTGACGTTTGAGAACGGAAGCGTCGTGTCGGTCTCGAGCGCGTAGAGCCGGCCGTCGTTGGATGAGAAATATATCGCCCTGTTTCGCCCCACAGCCACCGAGCTCAACGTCGCTCCTCCCAGGTACATCCACTTAAGGGTTCCATTCTTGGTGACCGCGAATACATAACCTCCGGCGCTGAAGTAGACCACGTTCTCCGAGCCTATGGCCGGCGCCGTGCTTGCAGCGTTGAGCGAATACGCCGTGATCGAAAGGTCGCCTGTGGCGAGTTCCCATATCTTCGCCCCGTTTGAAGAATTCAACGCGAGGAAGGCCACCCTGTTCGGACAGAGGACTGCGAGGTAAATCCTGCCGTCGTTGTCGATCCCGATGAGCCCGGGGTAGCCCGTGCGCTGCAGGTAGTTGTCGACGAAAACCGACCATTTCAGCGTTCCATCCGGCCTGATCGCCTGCAGGTACGTCCCACCCTGCGCGGATAAATGAGAGATGGTGTAGTAGGGGGAGTTGATGGTGGTGGTGCAGGGATAGAGAACTATGTATATCGTGCCGTCCGGACCTATGACCGGCGGTCCGCGGATGTACTCAGGGTAGGGGGGAGAGTAGGCCCATTTTATCCCGCCGTTTTCGGGGTAAACCGCCCGAAGCTTCAGCGGGTCCGCGCAGTAAATGGTCCCATCCTGCCCCACCGCAAGCGGATAGAGCTGGTACATGACATATGAGCTGTAGTCCACACCCCACTTGCGGTTTCCATATCGATCAAGCGCATAGACGGCGTTCAGGGCCGGTAGGTAGACCGTTCCATCGGGCCCCATGGTTGGAGGGCTGAAGCTGGAGTAATAAGGATGCCCAACTGCGAATGACCATTTCAGGCTCCCGTCTTTGGGATTAAATGCCCCGAGTGAGTTCTCGTAGGCCACATATATCGTCCCGTCAGAGCCGATCAGCGGTGTCGTCCTCACGTTGATCGGGACCCTCCACTTGAGCGCGCCGTACCGGTCCACCGCGTAGAGGTTGCCGTCCCTTGAGGGACAGTATATCGTGTCGTCGGCGCCGATAACCGGTGAGAAGTCAGCAGGCACGCCAGTATCCCAGTTGTAGGCGCCGGATATAGTGTACGTCCACGCTAGGGTGGGAGAGTCCGGACCGGCATATGTGCCGCGGGAGGTATTCTTCACGTCGTGCAGCACCTTGGGCCAGGGGACGCTTGTCACTGAGAGCCTCAGCGTGTAGGTTCCCAGTCCGGAGATCCTCCTGACCCTTATGTAGTATACTCCAGCGTGCAGCGCGAGATAAGTCACGCTGTCCTCGGCGGTCCCGGTTTTTGTGGAGCTCACGAAGGGAATCGCCCCCTCCTTCCTGTAAACCGCGGTGGAGTCGTAGAAGTAGAGGTCGAAGTTGGAATTGGGATCGTTTGGAGTCAGCCTCACCGTGAGCTGGTCGTTCATCCCCAGCTGGACGCCGTAGAGATCCTCCGTGTCGCAGAAGTCGAGATAGCCCGTGTAGTTCTCGCCCGCGTTCACCGTCACCTCCTCGCCCTGCACCCATCCCGCGTCGCGCCCGCTTCCAGCATCGTTTTCCGCGGCTATCGAGTATGTGATGGAATAGCGGCCGCCTCCCCCGACCCTGGAGAGCTTTATGTAAACGTCCCTGGATCCGGAGTAGTTCTCGGCCCTCCCGCAGAAGTACCGGTTGCTGCCCATGTTGTCCTCCGAAACGACCGTGCCGGTGAAGTTAAGCACATCCATGTTCATCTCAATGCCCTGCGCCTGCACGCTCACGGAGAGGGACTTGCCCGCCTCCAGCGGGATCCTGTAGACGTCGCATTCGTCTCCCTTTCCCATCCATCCGGTTACCCCCTCCTTCCCCAGGGTGCTTCCACCCGCGTAGGTGTAGGTGCTCGGGGAGAGCTGCACCGCGGATGACGTGGATGAACCCGCGTCCCCCCCGCTTCCCCCGTCGTTCTGAGGATAGGTTTTCACCTCAAAGCTGTACACCCCCCTGCCGCTCTCCCTCCAGATCCTCAGGTAATAGTTACCCGTGTAGGTGGTCTGGACCATTATGTGCTCCGTTGACGACTCGATCAAAGAGCCGTCCCTGTCGATGAGCTCTGCCCAGAACCTGGCATCCTGCGGCGCGGTCAGTCCGACCTCGATGATCCGGTTCGCATCAGCCTGGAAAACGTAAAAGTCGTCCCTGTCCAGGTCGTCCAGGTAGCAGTTTGAGTACTGTCCTGCCCCTATCGCCCTCGAGCCCTCCCTTCTGTTCGGCGCGTCCCCGTCGATAACGTCCCTCTGTCTCTTCTCCACCTCGAAGGTGTAGTTCCCCGCATTGCTCACCCTCCTGACCTCCACGTAGTATGCCCCGGTGGTGTTCGCGCGCAGGGTCAGCGTCTCCTCGCTGTCGTCCGGGGTCGTTGCGGCCGCGACCACCCTTTTCGACTGGTCATAGACGTAGACGTCGAAGTTGGCATTGCCCGGGGGCTTCACCCTCACTTTGATCGAGTGCCCGGCGTTGAGCTGGGGCAGCTTGTAGAAGTCAGAGTTGTCCCGGCCTCCGAGATAGCAGTTGTCCGTTCCAAGGAATTCGTCGTTGGACAGTATCCCGTTGCACGGGAATGGGT